>NZ_JBIWMX010000001.1:0-131559 GCF_044766925.1 Nocardia sp. NPDC101769
GCGCGGCTTCGGCAAGGCCGCGATCGTAGTGAACGCACCGGAACGAACGTGACCGAAAAACCCAAGCAGCTGCGCGGTATCGCGGTGCGCGACAAGCTCGTCGGCATCGCGACCGAGGGTATCCACAGCTATCAGAACTATTCGTTGACAAAAAGTTGACGAAAATCGGCAGAAATTCCGTCACTGCTGGAGCACTGCAGTGACCAATCGCAGAGTTGGGACATGACCGCATTCCGTGATCTTCGGCAATACATCGAGCTTCTGACCGAGACCCTGGGCGAGGACGAGGTGCGCCGCGTCGAAGGTGCCGGCTGGGACCTGGAGATCGGTGGCATCACCGAGCTGCTGGCCGAGCGCGAAGGGCCAGCGCTGCTCTTCGACGACATCCCCGGCTACCCGACCGGATTCCGCGTCTTCACCAACTTCATGGGCACCGCGGCCCGCTGCGCCGTGGCACTGGGCCTGCCCGCCGACACTCCGAAGCTCGACATCGTGCGGACCTGGAAGGACATGAGTCGCAACCTGAAGCTCATCCCGCCGGTCGAGGTCGCCCACGGGCCGATCCTGGAGAACATCCTGGAAGGCGACGCCGCCGACCTGACGATCTTCCCAACACCGCGCTGGCATGACGGCGACGGCGGCCGCTACATCGGCACTGCCTGCATGGTCATCGCACGCGACCCCGACACCGGCTGGGTCAATGTGGGCACCTACCGAGCCTGCGTCCAGGGCAAGGACCGGCTGTCGCTGTGGATGCTCGGCAACCGGCACGCTCGAGCGATCGCCGCCAAATACTGGGACCGCGGCCAGGCATGTCCGATCGCCGTCGTCGTCGGGCAGGACCCGATCCTGTCGACGGCCGCCGCAATGGCCGCACCTGCCGGAGTATCGGAGTACGACCTGGCCGGCGGTCTGAAAGGCGAGGGCATCGCAGTGCTGCACGCGCCCGGAACCGACTTGCCCGTCCCCGCCGCCGCCGAGATCGTAATCGTGGGCGAGATGCCGCCGCTCGAAGAGGAGTCGGTCCTCGAGGGGCCCTTCGGCGAGTGGACCGGCTACTACACCCACCAAGGCCAGGAGACCGTGGTGCGAGTACGCCAGATCCTGCACCGTGACAACCCGATCATCCTCGGCGCGCCGCCCATGCTCCCGACCATCCCGTCAGGCGACCAAGCAGTACCGCTCTATTCCTCCACCGTCACCTGGGACCACCTGGAACAGGCCGGGGTCCAGAACGTCCATGGTGTGTGGGGCTATGCCCGACAGCTCATGATGGTCATCTCCATCAAGCAGACCGGCGCGGGCGATGCCATGCATGCGCTGCTCGCCGCCGCCGGGCGCAAGCGCAGCGGCGGCATGGAGCGCTACTTCGTCGTGGTCGACGAGGACATCGACATCACCGATATCAACCATGTGCTGTGGGCGGTGTTCACCCGCGTGGACCCGTCGGAATCGATCCATATCGTGCGCTCCCCCACGACCGCCATTGATCCCCGCCTGTCACCCGCCAAACTGGCAGCAGGAGACCTGTCGATGGGAATCGTGCTCATCGATGCCTGCAAGCCATTCGCCTGGAAAGACCAGTACCCGCGTGCCAATCGGGTCGACGAGACATACCGCGCCGAGCTCCGCGAACGCTGGAAGACCACCCTTCCCCTCTGATTCCCACCCGGAACACGTGGCGACCCCGAGTGATTCACTCGGGGTCGCCACCGACCGTCCCCGCACCAGCGGGAGCTCCGACCGATCAGGAGAACGACGTGATGAACGTGCCCGAAGACGTGGCCCGTCTGCTGGCAGGCGCACCGGCAGTCCACGCCGATGAGCAGGCATTCCCACTACTCACCATGGATGAAAACGGCTACCCGCACACGGCACTGCTATCCCGTGCCGAGCTCGACCCGGCCGCCGACCGAAGGGCGCTGTTCGCGGTCGTGGCGAGTCCCGGAACTCAGGCCAACCTGCGGCGGCACCCGCTCGCCGCCCTGCTGGCCGTCGACGGAACCATCTGCCATCACCTCGAGCTCTCAATGGTCAGGTCTCTGGCGGTCGGGGATCTCCTGGGCTGCGTGTTCACCGCGCGACACCACAAGCGTGACAGCCTGAACATCCCCCTCAGCCCACTCGGATTCCACACGACCAGGCACCTCACCGAGCTCGAGAATTGGCGACTCAGCGCCGACGTCCTCACCACGCTCCAGCAGGAAAGCTCGGAATGACCCGCATCATCGTCGCAATGTCCGGTGCTACCGGCGCCCCGTTGGGCGTGCGCCTGCTCGAGGCACTGCGCGACATCCCCCAGGTCGAGACCCACCTCATCCTCAGCGCCTGGGCCCGCCACCATCGCCTCATGCGGGCCGGCTCCAGCACAGCGCCGGGGCTCGCTCGCGTGAATGGGCTGTTGGATGGGATCAGCGTTCCGCCGTAGGCAGACAGGCGGTTTGGATCAGGTCCTCGCATGCGCGGGTGACGTAGGTGCCGCGACCCGGGGACATGAGGGCGGGGCGGGTATTGCCGAAGAGGGTGCCCTCGTCGCGGCTGCAGCTCATGATCAGGGAGGCGGAATTGAGTTCCTTGAGGCGGTTGAGGGTGGCCTCGTACATGGCCCGGCCGGCGCCACCGGAGCGGCGGGCCAGGATGAGGTGGAAGCCGAGGTCTCGGGCGTGGGCCAGGTGGTCGACGAGGGCGTGCAGCGGGTTGCCGCCGGCAGTGGCGACCAGGTCGTAGTCGTCGACGACGACATAGAGTTCCGGGCCGCGCCACCAGGACCGGTCCTCGAGTTGCTGCGGGGTCACCTCGGGGCCGGGCATGCGCTGGGTGACGTAGGCGGCCAGGTCGGCCATGTTCTGGGTGAACTGCGGGGCGGTGGTGCCGTAGCCGGCGAGATAGCCCTGCGGCACGGTGCCGAGCATGGTCCGGCGGTAGTCGCCCATGATGATGCGCGCCTGATCGGTGGTATTGGACTCGCAGATGGAATGCACCAGCGCGCGCAGCAGAGTGGTCTTGCCGCACTCGGAATCGCCGATGACGACGAAGTGCTGGCTCGCCGCCAGATCCAGGTACACCGGGGCCAGACCGGATTCATTGATGCCGAGCGGAAAGCGCAGGCACGACCGGGTGCTATCCACCTCGGCGGGCCAGTCCCCCGCCAGCCGCAGCAGCTCCGCGCGCAACAGCCGATCGGGCAGCATGCGCACCGCCGGTGCGGGACGCCCCGGGGTGAACTGGGCAATGACCGAAACAGCCTGCACCACGCCGGTTCCCAGCGTCGAAGGATCGGGGTCGCCGTCCACCCGCGGCAGTACGGTCAGCATGTGCAACCCGTCGGCGGTCATGCCGCGGCCCGGGCGGCCCATGGGCACCAGCGCCGCGAACTTGCGCCCCAGATCCGAGTCCATGGGGTCGCCGAGCCGCAGTTCGACGCGGGTGCCGATCTGGTCCTTGAGCGCGGGCCGTGCCTCGGCCCAGCGGTTCAGCGACATGACCACGTGCACGCCGTACGAAAGTCCCTGCACCGCAAGGTTCATGACGGTCTGATCCAGCGGTTCGAACTCCTGCCGGAACGCACCGTACCCGTCTATCACCAGGAACACGTCGCCGAACGGATCCTCGTGCACGCCCGCGGCGGTGAGACCGGTTCCCGGGCCGGTGGCGCGATCACCGACCGCCGGGTCGGCGCGCAGCCGCCGGAACTCGGTCATGGACTCCACGCCGAGCCGCCGGAAGGTGGCCTCGCGGCGGCGCACGATGCCCACCATCTCGGCCACGGTGCGCCGCACCGTGTCCGTCTCCATGCGGCTGGCGACCGCACCCACGTGCGGCAGCCCCTCCAGGCCGATCATGGTGCCGCCGCCGAAGTCCAGGAGATAGAACTGCACCTGTTCGGCGGTGTGCGTCAAGGACATCGCCATGACGAGCGCACGCAGCGCGGTCGATTTCCCCGACTGCGGACCGCCGACGACCGCCGCATTGCCGCGCGATCCGGACAGGTCCACCACCATGGGGTCGCGGCGCTGATCGTAGGGCCGATCGACAATGCCGATCGGGGCACGCAGGGCCGCAACGGGATTCCAGTCCCCGGTGAGGATCGAGCGCGGCAGCAGCTGATCGAGCGTAGATGCCGCACCGAGCGGCGGCAGCCAGATCTCGTGGGCCGGCCGACCGTGCCCGCGCACCCGCGACACCAGCATCTGCAGGTTGGAGATCTGATCCGCGTCGGCGGGGGCCGCCACCAATTCCGGCAGGTCGGGCAGCGGAATCCGGTCGGCGGCACGGAACTCCACGTGGCCGGCGATGAACGGGCGTGCGCTCACATCGATGTCGCCCGACCGGGTGGCCTCCGCGGCATCGCGTTGCGAGCCGCCGCCGACATAGGGACCGGAGACGTAGGCGGACTGGAACCGCTGGATATCCCCCGAATCGGATTTCAGGTAGCCGCCGCCGGGATTATTGGGCAGGTTATAGGCATCAGGCACGCCCAGCACCTGCCGGGATTCATTGGCGGAGAAGGTCTTCAGGCCAATGCGATAGGACAGGTGACTTTCCAGCCCTTTGAGCCGCCCCTCCTCGAGCCGCTGTGAGGCCAGCAGCAGATGCACATGCAGCGAGCGGCCCAGTCGGCCGATCATGGTGAACAGTTCCGCGAAATCCGGATGCTGCGAGAGCAATTCGGAGAACTCGTCGAGCACCACGAACAGCGCGGGCAGGGGATCCAGATGCGCGCCCGCCGCCCGCGCCTTCTCGTACTCGGAGACATTGGCGAAATTGCCCGCCGCGCGCAGCAGTTCCTGGCGGCGGTTCATCTCGCCGGCCAGCGCGTCGCGCATGCGGTCGACCAGGTCGGCCTCCTCCTCCAGATTGGTGATGATGGCCGCGACATGCGCCACCCCCTCCAGCCCGAGGAAGGTCGCGCCGCCCTTGAAATCCACCAGCACGAAGTTCAGCTGATCCGGCGAGTGCGTAGCGATGAGCGAAAACACCAGCGTCCGAAGGAATTCCGACTTACCCGAGCCGGTTGCGCCGATGCACAGCCCGTGCGGCCCCACGCCGCCCTCGGCCGCCTCCTTGATGTCGAGCACCACCGGCAGCCCGTCGGCCCCGACGCCGAAGGGCACCCGCAGCCGCTCCCGGCCGTAGCGCGGCTTCCACGCCGTCTCGGGGGTGAAGGTACCGATATCGCCCAGGCCCAGCAGCTGTGACCAGCTCGAGATGACCTCGCCCTCCTCGCCGGAGGCCTCGGCGGTGCGCGCGACGGCGGCCCGATACGGCGCGAGCCGCCGCGCGGCCTGCTCGGCCTCCCGGGCGGTGATGCGGTCGACGACGGCGAAGCGCTCCATCGCTCCGGAGGCTCCGCGCCCGGCGCACTCCCCGTTCTCGACCACCATCTGGATGCCCCGGGAGGCAGCCAGCCGCGGCGCGTACCCGCACAGGTCGATGACCGTCACGCCCTCGAAACCGTTCTCCCGCAGGGGATCTTCCTCGGCCTCGAGTAGTCCGCCGTCCACCACCAGCACGAGTTGGGTCAGGTTCGGATTGGGCGGCTGATTGCGAGAGTATCGAATCCGGTTGTTCAGCAGGGAATTCAGATCGTCGTGTGCCTCACGGACGGAGCCGTACACCATGCGCCCGCTGCCGACGCCGTCCTGAGAGTCGGGGTGCTGGGCGTGGGGCAGCCACTTGATCCACTCCCATTCGCGGATGGTGTCCGGTCCGCAGACCACGGCGATCAGCACCTGATCGGGGCCCTGAAACATGGCCAGCTGCAACAGCATGGCGCGGGACATGTCGCGAGCCTGGGCGCGGTCGCCGGTGAGCTGGACGGCGGCGAAGCCCTTGACGGCCAGGGCGGTGGGCAGATCGGGCACGGTGGAGTGGGTGCGCACGAAGCGCCGCAGTGAGACCGCGGCAATGGGTTCGAGCTCCTCGACGGGCCCAGTTTCCGGGGCGACCAGTCTCGTAGCAAGTCTTTGGCTACCAAGCCCGATGCGGGCGTGGCAGAAGTCCCTGTCCCCCGGTCGGCGCTCCCACATCCGCGTGGTCCCCGCGAGCATCCAGATCAGCCCGGGCTCCGGATGACTCCATTCCACGGCCGCCCGCTGCTGCCCGGCCGTCTCCTCCACATCCCGGCGAACCTGGTCCAGATAGCGCAGATAGTCCTTGCGATCCTCGTCGGCCTCGGCCGCCCGCTGCCCCTTGCCGCCCTGCCCCGCATACATCCCGACCAGAGAGAACACCATCATCATCGGGAACATCAGGCTCATCGGATTGGCGGCGAGACCATTCCCGGAGGTGATCATCAGCGCGACCATCCCGAGCATGCCCACGGCCATCACCACCGGCATGAGCTTGGTGAAGAGAGTGGTCGGAACCGTCCGCGGAATCTCCGGCGGCGGCTGCAGGCTCACCTCACCGCCGGGTGAGCGGGGCATCTCCCGGCGCGGCCGGCGCTGGAACCGTATGGTGCTCATCGCGGAAAATCCCCCACGGATTCGGGTCGACTTGCGGCTTCAGTGCACGAACGGCAACCATCATGCCGTACAGTGCGGGCGTGGCGCAGTCGCGGACCGATCACCTCGAGGAACTGCGCGGCACGGTCCGCGCGCCGGATCTGGCGCGAGTCACGATTCTGGCCAAGCACACTCAGGTCGACATGGCCATTCCCGTCGATGTGCCGGTGGCACTGGTCATCTCGAGCGTGGTCGACATGGTCGATCAGCACAATCGCGTCAACGACTTCGACCACGACGGGGAACAGTTCGAGCCGCACGAGTGGGTGCTGGCCCGTGTCGGGCAGCCGCCCTTCTCCAATTCCCTGAGCCTGGCCGAGCAGGGCGTGCGCGATGGGGAGCTGCTCATGCTGGAGAGCGCCGAGCACATAGCGCCCACACCGCTTTTCGACGACATCATGTACAACGTCGCCATCGCCGACGCCGACCACTTCCGCGGCTGGACGCCGCGTACGGCCCGGCTGACCGGATCGGCGCTGGCGGTGGCCATCATGTTGACCGGCTGCCTCGGCCTACTGGCCGCGCCCACCGCCATTCCCGGTTGGGTGAGCGCGACCGTGGCCGCCGTCGTCACCCTGCTGCTGGTCACCGCGAGCATGGTGCTCAGCCGCATGTACCGCGACCGCGCGAGCGCGCTGGTGCTGGGCGGTTGCGCACTGCCCACCGCCTTCAGCGCCGGAATGCTGTTCGTGCCGAACCACTTCGGCTGGGCCAACGCGTTACTGGGCACGGCCCTGGCCGGGGCCACCGCGATGCTGGTCCGGCGGGTGAGCGGAGTCGGGCTGAGCCTGTTCATCGGCGTGACCGCGCTGGCGGTCTTCGCCATCCCCGCGATACTGGTGGGCCTGCTGACGGATCTGCCCGTGCACGCCATCGGCGGCGGCACGGCGGCGCTGGGCCTGGCCGGATTGTCCCTGGCCCCACGGCTTTCCATGCTGCTGGCCGCGCTGCCGTTGCCGCCGGTCCCCGTACCAGGCACCCCCATCGACCCCACCGAGGACGACCCCGGCGACCATCGGGCCCTGCCCACCATGGAGGTGCTGCGCGCGAAATCCGCACGGGCGCGCGACTATCTGGCCGGATTGGTTGCGGCGACCACCGCGGTGGTCGTGGCCGGGGCGGTCGCCGCCGTGGATCCGACCGCTGCCACCCCATACTGGCCTGGCCTCGCCCTTGCGCTGGTGTGCGCCGTGGTGCTGATGTTCCGCAGCCGCACCTATGCGGGTGCGGAACAAGCCGTGGTCCTGATCGCCGGCGCCACCTCCGTGGTGCTGCTGGTGCTCATCGGTGCGGCTCTCACCCGGCGACAGCCACTCACGATTTTCGGTGTGGCCCTGGCGCTTTTCGCCGCGGCACTGGTCCTGGGCATCATCGTGCCCCGCCAGCAGGCCACCCCACCCGTGCGGCGGGCGGTGGAACTGCTGGAATACGCATTCGTGGCAGCCGTGGTGCCGCTGGCCTTCTGGGTGACCGACCTCTACGCCCTCGTACGCGGACTGTGATCGTCACCGGCCATGCTGGATAGCGCGCTGAGCGCCAACGGTTTCCACGACCGCGCCGCCGCTCCCAGCGTGCGTGGCTTGCGGGTCGCGGCGGCCTCGGTGGTCCTGGCGCTCGGTGCGGCAGTCGGAGTGGGGGCCGGGCCAGGTGTCGCGTTCGCGGACCGGCCGCCGCCCATCGATGCGGGCCTGCTGCCTCCCGGTGGTCCGGCCGTGCCGCCGACGGAGACCGAACACCCCGCGAACTCGCCGTGCGTCAGCACCCAGGTGGGCGGTGGCGGGCCGACCATTCCACCCACCCAGCGCACCCTGGATCTCCCCGATGCGTGGCAATTCTCGCGTGGCGCAGGGCAATTGGTGGCCGTTATCGACACCGGGGTGTCTCACCACCCGCGGCTGCCCGGCCTGATTCCCGGCGGCGACTATGTGGCCGCGGGTGGCGACGGCACCGAGGACTGCGACGCCCACGGCACCATTGTGGCGGGCCTGATCGCCGCTTCCGAGGTCGGCGGCCAGGGCTTCGCCGGGGTCGCGCCGGAGGCGCGGATCATGACCATCCGCCAGACCAGTGCGCTGTATCAGGCCAAGGGTGCGGGCCGGGAGAAGGGCCCCGACGATATGCCCGACGGCTACGGCAAGATTGCCGCTCTGGCGTCGGCGGTGCGCCGGGCCGCCGACGCAGGCGCGCGGGTCATCAATATCTCCCTGGTCGCCTGCCTCACCACCGAGCCCGCCAGCGCGGAGATGGGCGCGCTGGGCGCGGCGGTGCAGTATGCGGCCGTCGAGAAGGACGTGGTCATCGTGGCCTCGGCGGGCAATACCGATACCTGCAAGGCGAGCAATCCGGGCCCGGATCCCCTGCATCCCACCGACGATCCGTGGGAGCACGTCGCGTCGTATGTGGTGCCGGCCTGGTGGGACGCGTATGTGCTGTCGGTCGGTTCGGTCGACGCCTACGGCCGGCCGTCGAAGTTCACCGTCCCCGGGCCGTGGGTGGGGGTGGCCGCGCCGGGCGAGAACATCGTCTCGGTCGATCCCCGCAACACCGGGCTCACCACGGCCAAGGTGACCAATCAGGGGCAGATCGTCCCCTACAGCGGAACGAGTTTCGCCGCGCCGCAGGTCTCGGGCGTGGCCGCGCTGGTGCGGGCCCGCTATCCGGATATGCGCGCCGCCGGGGTCATCGAGCGCATCGAGGCCACCGCGCACGCGCCGGGTGAGGGCTGGAATCCGGCCATCGGTTACGGCACAGTCGATCCCGTGGCCGCGCTCACCGCCGAGGTGCGAGACAGCCTGCCGCCCAAGCGGCCCGCAGGACCGCGGGATCAGCAGCTCGCCCTGCCTGCGCCGCCGCCCGCACCCGATCACACACCACGCAATGTCGCCCTGATCGGCACCGGCGTCGTCGCGCTGCTGCTGGCGCTCGGCTTTCTGGCCTCGTTCCCGCTGCGCCGCAGGTTCGGCGTGCGGGACACCGACGCCTAATGGGCGCTGTCGGCGTAGCCGTCCTCAGCCCCGCGCATGACCGGAGCGAATGCGGAGGTACGCCTAACTCGGTGGGACCGATGCCTGAACTCAGTTCCCGTTCGGCGCTTTGGTTTTCACCGGCTCCCTGGCGGGATTCGGATCAGGCGCGACCCCGTCGTGGGCAACCATCGCGGCTTCCCGGCCGAGAGTCGGTCCGGGAGCGAGCAATCCGAGAATCGGCCACGGCGCCGGTTCCGGCCGCACCTGCTCCGGATCCATGCCCAGTGCCTTGGCGGAATCCAGATCCTCGATCCCGAACCGCACTCCGTAGTCGGAGACGAAGAACAGGCTGTCGTGGCGCTGGCTGTCCGGCTCGATACCGGTGGACTGCACGTACGCTCCCGCGCCCGGCTTCATATAGAAGCTGTCCACATTCGGGCCGCTGCCATCGGCCTGCGCCAGCGGAACCAGCCTGGCGCGGTCGGGAATCGGTACCGCGTGCCCGGTGAGCACGGCCAGCTCGGCGTGCTTGCTGCCGTCGGACGTATCGGCGGAACCGACCGGCTTCCAGGACAGGCAGTCGACGGGCTGATCCTTGCCGTCCACCAGGACCGGCGCCCGGCCCGGATATTTCGACACCTGCAGGGCCGAGGAGACCGGCGCGCCGGTGCGATCGGCCTGCGCGATGAAGTCGTCGGCGTCGCTGGCGCGGTAGGCATTCCGGATGATGTCGGCGGTCAGCGCCGAGACCGGCTGCAGGCCGTCGGGCAGCACCACGTAGTACTTGCTGTCGGTCCGAACCCGCACGACATCGCCGATCCGGTGGTCGCCGAGCGGGTAGTCCGGTGCGGCGCCGGCATTCTCGATGCGCGGCGGAACCAGCGGCGGCACTTCGGGAATCGCGTTCAACAGGCCGTCACTGATCGGGCGTGGGGTCTGGCCGCGCAGATCGAGGGCATCGACCACGGCCCGATCGTTCAGATCGATCCGGGCTCGCTGATCGTCGTAGATCAGGTAGGTGTGGACCCGGCCCTGCACCAGCAGCGCCTTACCGGACGTCAGGTGAGATGTCTTGTCCGCCTTGCCCGTATCGCCGGCCAGCACCGAGGTGGTGAGAGAGCGGCTGCCGTCATTGGACAGCGCGTCACACACCGTCCAGGTGCGGCCGTCACCGCCGGTGAAGTTCAAGGAGGTCGGCGCGCCCGGAATGCCGATCAGCTGCCCGCGCGGTTTCTCGGCCAGCTGGGACTCCTGCACGATCGCGGGCTTGGCCGCATCGCCGGCGGCCAGGCGCGCCGAGGCCAGGTTCAGCGCCGGATGCACCACATTGTCGAGCACCACGTAGACCGCGCCGGAGTCCTTGCCGATGAGGATCTTGTTGGACCCGATCCCGTCCTGCGGCCGCAGCAGAGCCAACACTCCGCAACCCGCCAGCGCGATACACGCGAGGATGAGTCCGGCCGCGTATGCCCGCGACTGTGAACGCATGGGATCGTGCAGCATTCGCACGTCCCGGCGAACCAGGGCGTGCTCCATGCGACGGACCAGGAAGCGATAGCCGCTCACCTGCCATCGGGTCGTGGGTTTCGAAGGCATCCAAGTCCCCGGCAAGTCGTTGCGTTCGCCGAACACAGTACAGTTACAAGGACATTCATACGCACTCGGCCGCTGCGCGAGCGCACCGGGGCAGCGCGCGGGGCCGATATCGGGGAGCCGGGGACCGACGATGACGCTCGAATCCGGGGAGACGGCGACGCGGCCATTGCTCGGCCGTATCTCCCTCGCGAACCTGATCTGGGCTCAGGTTGCCGGACTGGTCGTTCTGGTCCTCGGTGTGCGGTGCGGGCTGGCGTGCTGGGCCGCGCTCACTCTCGGCATAGTGGTCGGTCTGGTTCTTCTGCTACCACTGGGCAAACGTACCGTTTCCGACTGGATCGCCACCCGCGGCCGCTTCCGCACCCGGCGCGGCCACCCGCCCGCCGACCTCATCGATTTCCGCGCCCCCGACGGGCGCTCGCTCGGGCTCTACCGGGACGGCGGTCGCGTGGTGGCGGTCGTCGAGGTGCTCGCGCCCAAGGGTGGACTGACCCGGCTCGGGCGCTCCACCGTGCAGTCCACCCATCTGCTGCCACTGCCGGAGCTCGCGAAAAGCCTGAACCGGCACGACATTCTGCTGTCCGGCATCGATATCGTCTCGCACGGCTTCCGCAGTCGCTCCGGCACACCAGCGGGCGCGATCTACGACACTCTGCTCGGCCCGCTGCCCGCCACCGCGCACCGGACGGTATGGCTGGCCATCGCCTTCGACCCGATCACCTGCCCCGAAGCCGCGGCCCGGCGCGGCGGCGGGCTGACCGGCGCGTGCCGGGTGGTCACCATCGCCACCCAGCGCATCGTGCGCACCCTCGAGGACGCCGACTGCTCGGCCCGGCTGCTCACCGCGCCCGAGATCCGGCAGGCCGCCCTGCAGGTCACCGCGGGCGTCGACCCGGGCGAACTGACCCAGCGCTGGCGCTACGCCGAACTCGGCAACGGCGTGAACATCGGTGCGGCCGTGGATCCCCGGCAGCTGGCCTCCGATCTGCTCGCCCAGCTGTGGGTGCCCGCCTCACGCGGCACCACGGTGGCCGTGCGGCTGCGCCCGGGCCGCAACGCCGACACCGTGCGCATCGGCGCGGCCTGGCGGCTCACCGCCCGGGAACTGCCCGACGAACCGGTGCAGCAGCACATGATCTCCATGAACGGCCGCCACCGGGAAGGGCTGCTCGCGCATCTCCCCTTCGCCGTGCCGGGACTGGACGGCACGGTGCCCACCGAGATCCGCGACATCGCCGGGATCGAGGCCCTGCGGCTGCCCTCCGCCGGATGCGGCCAGCTGCTCGGCTCCGACGACGACGGCAATGGCGTCGCCATCCGCCTTGTCGGGCAGGGCATTTCGAGCGTCCACCTGGCCGGGGAGCTCTATCTCGCCCAGCAGATCGTCTTCCGCGCGCTGGCCGTCGGCGAACGCATCCTCATCCGCACCGACCGCCCCGCGGCCTGGCAGCGGCTGGTCACCACCATCGGGAATCCGGACCGCCTCAGCGTCGCCGTCGAAACCCACCAGTCCGACGCCGATTTCACCGCGACCCTGGTGGACGGCGTCCTGGCCCCGGCACCCCACGCCGGCGTCACCACCATCTACCTCACCGGAGACCCGCTCGGCTGGCCCGGCACCAGACCCGACCTGTCCATCCGCCAGCCCGCCGCCGCCGGCCACCGGATCATCCTGCGCACCGGCACCACCGAGGTGCCCCTGACCCTGGTCTCCATCCCCCGCGAGTCCACCTACATCGGACGGCCCCGCGCCGCCGTCGCGCTCGCGCGCTAGCTGCCCGGATACGGATCGGCGGCGCGGGCGGTGCGCAACGCCGCCGCCCACCAGGCGAGCTGACGCAGCATGCGATCGGCGGCGTCGATGGCCGCGCCGTCCCGGGTCTCGCCGCCGGCATCGAACTTGCGTTTGGCCTCATGGAAACTCACGGTCTCGCGGATGGAGACCATATGGATCTCGGCGACCACCTGCCGCAGCTGCTCGACCGCGCGCAGCCCGCCCGACAGACCGCCGTAGCTGACGAAACCGACGGGCTTGCCGCGCCATTCGCGCTTGACGCTGTCGAAGGCGGTCTTCAGCGAGGCCGGGTAGCCGTGGTTGTACTCGGAGGTGACGGCCACGAACGCGTCCGCGGCCGCGACCCGCTGCCGGAACGCCCGCACCTCGTCGGACTCCGTGAGGTCCAGCGGCAGCGGAGTGCCGAGGAGGTCGATGACGCCCACCTCGAAATCCGCGTCGGCGCGGGCGCGGCGCAGGAACCAGTCCGCGACGACCGGCGCGAACCGCTGGGGACGCACACTGGCAATGATGACCTCGAGCCGCAGCGGGGTATCCATGCCGGGAGCCTATCGGCTGGGCGGTCAGCGCCGCCCGATCCCGCGCGCCGCATAGTCCGACAGACCCTTGGCGGGCTGGGTACGCGCGGTGAATTCCAGTGCCTGCCGGGCTCTTTCCGGATGCGCCACGACATGGCGGATGTCGGTGACGCGGCATTGACCCGTCACCACCGGATTCGGCCCGTCCATCGCCCTGGCCAAGACAGAGGCCACCTCCCACAGCGTGAGCGGCCGCCCCGAGGCGATATTCAACGGCACGAAACCGGGCAGCCGGCGTTCCACGGCCGCAACGGTGGCCACCGCCGCGTCCCGCACATGCACGAAATCTCGCACCTGACCGCCGTCTTCGAACACCTGCGGCGGGCGCCCCGCCACCAGCTCGGCCCGAAAACGCGCCACCACACCGGATTCCGCCGACCGCACGCTGCGGCCATCCGCCACCGGCTCGCCGTAGAGCTGGTTATACCGCAGCACCGCGGCATCCCCGCCGGTATTGGCGGCCCATGCCAGTGCGTAGCGCTCCTGCGCGACTTTGCTTGCCGCATAGGCGCTCCGGGGCCGCAATGGCGCGTCCTCCCCTATCGGCTCCCAGGTGAGCACCTCCCCGGACCGCGGCGCGCGATGATCGAACAATCCCCGATCCAGGTCACCGCGCCGCCGCAGCCCCGGATAGAACGGCCCGCTGCGCACGCCCCGATACCGGCCCTCGCCGTACACGGCCACCGAGGACCCGAGCACCAGCCGCGGCACCCCCGCCCGCTCCATGGCGGCCAGCAGGACGGCTGTGCCCACGTCATTGTGCGCGGCGTAGAGCCCGGCCCAGCGCATGCCCTCCGCGCCCGCCCGCTCGCCGCCGCGCTGCCTGTCCACCGGGACGCAGCGCAGATGCGGAACATCCTGCGGGGCAGCGAGATTCGAGGAGTCGGTGGGCACCGGCTCGATCGCGCCCCGCAGCCGCGGCAGCGGTACGGCCGCCGCCAGGTGACAGACCACATCGATATCGGCGAGCAGGTGTTCCAGCGCGTCCTGGTCACGGACATCGATGCGGGAAACATCCTCGGGGCCAGCGGCATTCGCACCGTGCACGGTCTCGAGCAAGGCATCGATCGCGACGACCTCGTGACCGGCCGCCAGCAGAGCGCGGTGCACATGGGAGCCCAAGTAACCCGCCGCGCCGGTCAGCAACACGCGCACGGGGTCGGGACCGCGCGAATTCATGGTTCCAGCCTATTCGACCGGCTCCCCCACCTCCCCGCGCCTTCGGCGGACGGCTGAGAGCCGTCCGCCGTTGGCAACCCGTGCCGTCGGTTGGGTGCGAAACCGATTCTGGACGTCCCCGGCGAGTTACCCTGATCGGCGCGAAATCAGTTGTTGCGTCTGATTCGAAGAGACCTGAATGAGAATATGGTCGCGACGTTGTCGAGCTGCCCTGAGCGTCGGGGAAGCTCAGGGCAGCTCGAAGGGCAGCTGCACGCCGGTGCCCGTCAGCACGCGGCACTTGTCGCAGGTGTCCTCACCCTCGACGGCGGCGACGGCACGGCGCACCAGCGCCTTGAACGGCACCAGGTTGCGCTCGAACTCGGCGAAGACGGCCGCGGCGCTGACGCCCTCACCGGTCTCCAGGCCCGCGTCCAGGTCGGTCACGAGAGCGATTGCGGAGTAGCACATTTCGAGCTCGCGGGCGAGCACGGCCTCCGGGTGCCCGGTCATATTGACCAGCGCCCAGCCCTGTCCGGCGTACCAGCGGCTCTCGGCACGGGTGGAGAAGCGCGGGCCCTCCACCACGACCATGGTGCCGTGATCGTGCGCGGGCAGCTCGTCGCCCAGGGCACCGATCGCCGCCGAACGCAGCTCCTCGCAGTACGGGTCCGCGAAGGCCACGTGCACGCCGCCGGTGTCGTAGAAGGTCTGGGCGCGACCGGAGGTGCGGTCCACCAGCTGGTCCGGCACGGACACGGTGCCCGGGCCCCAGTCGGCACGCAGGCTGCCGACCGCGCACGGGCCGAAGATGCGGCGTACGCCCAGCGAACGCAGGGCCCAGATATTGGCGCGGTAGGGCACGGTGTGCGGCGAGAACTCGTGTTTGCGGCCGTGCCGCGGCACGAACGCCACCGATCGCCCCTCCACCTGACCGATGGTGATGGGCGCACTGGGCGCACCGTAGGGGGTCTCGACCTCGACCGTGGTCGCGTCATCGCCGAAGAAGTCGTAGAACCCGCTGCCTCCGATGATGGCGAGCGTTGCCCGTGGATCCTCACTCATGCCCACGATTCTCGCGCATGCGCGCGCGAGTGGTGGGACCAGGGCAAACCATGTACCCTAGGGGGGTATTAAGCCCGGGAGTGAGGACAGCGCAGGTGACCAACGACAAGACCGCGACCACAGACCCGGCTGCGCCCGCCGAAGCCGCCGAGTCCTGCCACGACCACGCCACCCACGGCTACATCACCGCCAAGGACGACTACCTCAAGCGTCTGCGCCGCATCGAAGGCCAGGCCCGTGGCCTGC
Organism: Nocardia sp. NPDC101769; assembly: GCF_044766925.1. NCBI lineage: Bacteria > Bacillati > Actinomycetota > Actinomycetes > Mycobacteriales > Nocardiaceae > Nocardia > Nocardia sp. NPDC101769. The sequence continues at coordinate 15,911 of NZ_JBIWMX010000001.1, forward strand.
AGCGCATGGTCGAGGAGGAGAAGTACTGCATCGACATCCTCACCCAGGTCTCGGCCATGACCAAGGCCCTGCAGGCCGTTGCCATGGGCCTGCTCGAGGATCACATCAGTCACTGCGTGGTCGACGCGGCCGTCGCTGGCGGCCCCGAGGCCGAGGCCAAGATCAAGGAAGCCACCGACGCCATCGCCCGCCTCGTGCGGAGCTAGCCCTCAGCAGGCGGCGATGCCGCCGGGATACGTGCCCAGGGACATGGGCAGCGCCCAGCGGTCCGGGTCGGACTGCCAGCCGGAGGCGACCCGACGGAACCCGCGGCGGGCGGGGACGGGGTCGCCGTCACTGCGGTCACGCGTGGCCCGGGCGGAGTCGTACTGCTGGGCGTCGGCGCTGTCGGCGTCCAGGTCCAGATCGGCGTAGAGGATGCCCCCCTCGCCCTCCTCGAGCGGGGTCACCACTTCGCTGCCGTCCGCGGCGTAGATGCGGGCGCGGCCGGTGGGGCCGCTGATCCGAGGGGCGCCGCCCATACCGTCGAACGCCGGCTCCCCCACCACCGCGGTGGGCGCGAGCACGAAGGCGCCGACCTCCAGCGCGCACATCCGGCTGACCGTGGTGCTCGAATCCGGCCCTGCCGCATCGGCGTACGGACTGCCCGGCCAGGCCGCCACGTGGATCTGCTCCTCGTCGGCGCGCAGCGCGCGGGTGAGCAGCGGCCGCTGGTTCTCCTGCCCGGACAGCGCGCCGTACTTGCCGATCGGAGTGTGGTGCACTGCAGGCAGATTCGGGGTTCCGGAGGCGAATATCTTGCGTTCCACGCTGTTCAACCCGGCCTTGCGGCGTACGGATAGCAACGCGCCGGAATCGTCGATCACGGCCTGCGACATATAGATTCGCCGATCCTGCCGTTCACCGAATCCGAGGACAACGTGAATGCCGTACGCGGCGGCGGCACCGGTGATCGCGCGCATTTCCACGCCATCCCGAGTCATCGAATTCTCGCGGCACCGAGTGGAGTATTCTACATTCCACTGATTGGTATCGATCCAGCGCCACCAGGGATATCCGGGGAGAAACGCCTCCGGGAATGCGATCAGCCGAGCGCCCTGCGTCGCCGCTGCTCGGATCAGTTCGACGACCTGTTCCACGCCGTCGGACAGCCGCAGCCAGCTGGGTTCGGCCTGGACGGCGGCGACTCGCACCGTAATCCTCATCGCTGTTCCCTCATGGAACGTGATGCTTGCCAAGAGTTTCCGGCAAAACAATGGCGACAAGTGCCGAATCACCGACTGATCATGCCAGGGTACGAAAAGCCCCCGGAGTCGTACCCATTTCCAAGCGGAAGCTGCGGTAGAAACTACGCTCGGTGAGGAATCCCGATGCTTTCGCAACGGCCGAAAGCGGCAACTGTGGCGCATTTCGTAGTAGCTCGCAGGCACGTTCGATTCGCATGCGGCGCAGCACCGTTCCCGGTCCACCCCCGAACTCGCCGAACACCCGGTAGAGAGTACGCCGCGACATACGGCAGCCCTCGGCGATTCGATCGACTCCGAGATCCGGATCCGCACAGTTGCTGCGCATGAAGGCCAGCACCCGCTGCCGGTTGAGGGCGTCCGCGGACTGGTCGTGTGGGGTGCGCCCGGACGCCGCGATCACCGCCGCCGCCAGCAGATCCATGCCCGGTTCGGCCAGCAGTGCCGCCCCGGCCGGATCGGTGCGCTGCAATCCCGCGACGCCCCGGAAGAATTGCGCCACGATTCCCGGCGCGGTTCCACTGGAAAACACAGTGGCCGTGGGGACTTCGGGATCGGAGACGCCGTAGTGATCGCGCAGCCGACTCAGCGGGACCTGCACCACGACCTGTTCCCACTCCTGCTGCAAGTTCCACTGGTAGGGACGAGTGGTGTCGTAGAACACGATCGAACCGGGACGGACATCCGCCACCCGGCCGTCCTGTTGCAGGCGTCCGTGACCCGAAAGCGGAATACTCGCGATCAGATACTCGTCATTCGCCTGCGCTATCAGCCGATCGGTGCGACGGATGAACTGAGTAGAGGATCCGACGACGGTCAGGTCGAGGTCGCCATATCGAGCACGCTCGATATGACCAACAAAACGATCGGTCGGTTTTGGTGAAACCGCCAATGGCACATAGGCATCGCTCACGTGCGCTTCCCAGCGCTCGAATGCCTCCGCCGCCGACTGCTCCGGTCCGGACCGCACCTCGATCCGATCGACCGCTTCTGACCGTTCCACTCCCCATCCCTCGATGACAATGGTCGGCCCATGTACGGCCGAATACTCGGGAGAGTGTGTCAGATCGGGGGAAATCGAGCCAATACATCGGAGCGGTACGCAGTGATACCACTAGGCCGCGGACTCGAAACTCAGGTCCAGTTCCAGATCGGCGTACAGCAAACCCTGTTCGTGCCCGGCCAGCGGCGACGCCAGTTCCTCGCCGCCCGGCGCGAAGATGCGCGCATGCCCGCCCGGCCCGCGCACCAGCTGCTTGGCCGGCTCCGAACCCCGGCGGCTCTCACCGCCCGCCACATCCATCACCGCACACGCCGCGACCACGTTCAGGTGCCCGACCACCGCGTACCAGAGCGTGGCCGCATTGTTCACGCGCACACCCCAATCCACGTCCCGCGCCACGATGAAGCCCGGCCAGGACACCACATGGATCTGTGCGCCGGTGCGCTCCAGCTCCCGCCGCGCAGGCAGACGCAACTGCTCGGAGCCGCCCTGCACCGCGATGCGGCCGATGCCGGTGCGGAAGACCTGCGACTCGCCGGGCTCGCCACTGCGGAAGATCTTGTGCTCCAGGGGCGTCAGCTCGGGCTTGCGACGGACTCCGAGCAGTACCCCGCGATCATCGATGAGGCACTGCGACATATAGAGCGCGTCGGCACTGCGTTCGCTGAAGCCGAGCAGCACGTGAATGCGATGCCGCCGCGCGGCGTCGGCGATGCGCCGGAACTCGGTGCGGCCCACCGTCATCGAATTCGTACGATACCGCGCGAAGAACCCCTGGCCCCAGCTCACCGATTCCAGCCACAACCACCACGGATACCCGGGCAGGAAGGTCTCCGGGAAGGCCACCAGCTGCGCGCCGTCAGCGGCGGCGTCCTCGATCAACTCGATGGTCTGCCGGACACCGGCACGCAGATCCAGCCATCGTGGCTCGGCCTGGACGGCTGCGACTCGTACCTTCGTCGGCACGTCGGCTCCTTCGGCGGGGATCGGATGATGTGCAATCACCCTTCGCCGAACGCGAGCCGGTCACAGCGACATACCGTGCCGCACTACCGACCGCGCGTGCCTGCGTCCAGTTGTGACCTAAATTGACCAGGCGTCACCCCGGTTTCCTGGCGAAATGCCCGGTAGAAATGGCGATCGGTGGCGAATCCGGAAGCTGCGGCAATCGCCGAGAGCGGCCGGGTCGGGTCGGCCCGCAACAGCCGCCGGGCATGTTCGACCCGCATGCGGCGCACCAGTGCGGCGGGGCCGCCGATGTCCTCGCACACCCGATAGAGCGTGCGGCGCGATACCAGGCAGGCGTGCGCCACCTCATCGACGGTCAGATCCGGATCGGTATAGCGCTGGCGCAGCACCGACAGCACCTGCTGACGCGTGTAGAGCGAATCGGCCGGCGCCGGCGAGTTCTGCCCGTTGGCCAGCAGCACCGCCGAGGAGAGCATGGCCGTGATCTGCGATTCGAGGGCATGTGCGGCACGTTCGGTTTCCTTGACCGGAAGGGCCGCCATGCCGCGGAAGAAGTCGACCACCACGCCCATCGCGCCGGTGGCGGGCAGCGCCTTGGCGATCGGTAGCTCGTCGCGCACCAGCCCGGCATGATCGAGCACCGCGGACATGGGCGCGCGCACGATCGTGGAAACCGCGTTCTCGGTGGTGCGGCTCTCGATCGGGCGGGCGCTGTCGTAGAAGGCGATGGTCCCGGCCCCGCCCTCGGTGATCCGGCCGTTCTGCTCGGTCCAGTTCGCGCCCTCCACAACAATGTTCACCAGCAGGAAGTCCGCGGCGGCCTGGTCGAGCTGGCGCTTGGTGCGCACCACTCGCTGTGCGCTCGAGGTCATCATGGTGAGACTGGAGTGATCGAACTGGGTGAAGCGCAGCTTGCCGTGCCACTGACCCTTGCCGAGCGGCTCACAGATCGACGGCAGTACCGCGTCGGCCACGATGGCCTCCCACTGCTCGAATGCCTGCCGCGCGGAAACCTCTGAGGTCGTACGGACTTCGGCGCTGGCAGTGGACGCAATACCCACACTGTGCATCATTCCACTACCGGCCGCCGGGAAACTGCTAATGAAGCCGACCGATCCGACAAAACGGACCAGTCGCCCGGATTGTCCTGGTAAACAAGCCGATCCGGATAGGCCGCCTGCCCGGTCGCCGGCGGCTCGAAGGCGGCGACCGGGCGGCGCCTCACCAGTATTCCAATCCGCCGCGCCGATGTGACTGCCCCGGCGTGCCAGATCACTGTCAATTGACGTCAGCCCCGATACACCTCCTGATCAGGGGTGACTCGACCGGAATTCGCCAGGGGTCATCCCCATTTCGCGTTTGAAGGCGCGATAGAACTGCCGCTCGGACATGAAGCCCGATGCCCGGGCCACGGACAGCAGCGGCCGAGTCGGATCGGTGCGGATCAGGGCCAGGGCACGCTCGACCCGCATGCGCCGGAGCATGGCCGCCACACCGTCCTCGCCGTGCTCGAACAACCGGTACAGGGTGCGGCGCGATACCGCGCAGGCGCCGGCCACCTGATCGATGGTGAGTTCCGGGTCGGCGTAATGGCGTTGGATGAACACCAGCGCCCGCTGTTTGGCCAGCGTCTGCGCGGGTTCGTCGTGCGGCAGGTCGCCCGCCGCCAGCTGCACCACCGATGCGAGCAGTCCCGTACCGTGTTTGGCCAGCACCGCCGCCTGGTCCGGTGCGGTGTGCTGCAATTGCGCCAGGCCGCAGAAGAAGCGGCCCACGATGCCGGCCGCCCCCTCGGGCGGGAAGCGCACTGCGGTCGGCAGCCGGTCCGCCGGCACCCCCGACGCCCCCACCACCTCCGCCAGCGGCACCTGCACCGCCACCACGCCCCAGGACTGCTCGAAATGCGCGCTGAAGGGCCGGGAACTGACGTGCAGGGTGAGCCCGCCGTCGGCCAGTTCCCCCACTCGCCCGTCCTGCTCCAGCCAGCCGTGCCCGTGTGTGGTCACGCTGGCGAACAGGATGGGCTCCTCGGGCTCGTGGATGAGCCGTGGTATCCGGCTGAGGTGCTGCTCGCTGGCCGTCACCATGGACACATCGATGCCGTCGAATCGCGATTGCACGATGCGCGCCCGGAACTCCCCCGACCGCACCGGTGTCACCACCAGCGGAACGTAGGCCGCTGCGACAACGGCCTCCCACTCCTCGAAAGTCTCCTGCTGCGAAACCTCCGGTGTGGACCGAACCTCCATCACCGCGGGCTCGACGCCGCCCCTCATCGCCCGATTCTCGCACCCCACGCCCGCCCCGATCCGCGAATTCCCTTAACAACATCCAACTTTCATCACATCGCCCGAATTTCCCCATTCCCCGCAACTCGCACCACGAATCTTCATCCCGGACTTGCACTTTCACGCACACCCCATCCGCAATCACATGTCGTCATTTCCACCCGGCATCGAATTCGCCGACCCGCCTGCCTGTGCGGGCCGAACCACATCAAACGTTCGATTCGATCGTCCGCAGCTGTGCGCGCAGCACCGTCGCCGTGAGCGCATACGGCGGCAGATCGGCCTCCGGGTCGCCGTCCGGGTCGTCGAACGCGTCGAGATCCGCCATCAGCGCCGCGCGCTCCCGACACGCCCGCCGATCCAGCGCCGCCTCCACCTGACGGCGAAACTCCCACGGCGACAACCGCTCCGTGACGCCGGGCAGGTCGGCGCCGGCCAACTGCCGCGCCACAGCCGTCCGATCGCCCGGGAGCAGGTCGATGACCTGCGCGGCCTCCCCACCGTCATGGAACATCCAGACCAGGAAGGTATGGATGCGGTCCGCACGTTCGAAACTGCCGACCAGCACCGAAGCGCCCCTGGCAGTCGAGCGGGTGCACGCGACCGCCCGCAGCGGTGCGGCCGAACGGGCCGACCAGCCCGGCACGTTCACCCCCTGCGCCTCGAGCCGATCCGCCGCGGCCCGTGCCGCACGCGACAACTCGGCGGTCGAGAGCCGGGCCAGGACGCGCAGCGTACCCAAGGCCTCCGAGGTCGCCCGCTCCTCGAGCACGAGCACCGCCCACGCGCCGAACAGCTTGGCGAACCCCAAATCCTCTTCGCCTCCGGCGAGCAGATCGGCGACCAGGAATTCGACCTGTAAGGGATCGGTGTCATCCCCCAACTCGGCAGCGTCCGCCAGCACCTGGTCGATCGGCTCCCGCAGATCGAAGCCCTGTCCGTCGAACCCGGCGAACTCATCCTCGTCCGGCACGAGCACCCGATCCGGCCGTCGCCCGCCGCCACGCCCGCCCTTGTGCTTTCGACCCCCGCGGCCACGCTTCGGTTTCCCCATACCGAGGACTATCCGCCCGCGCCCCGGCCGCCACACCGCGAAACGAAACTTCGCACCCCGAACCGAAAAGAAGGTCGCCCTTCACGTTTCGCGCCAACTCACGCCGCGGCCGAACGCGCCGCCGGCCGATGGTTGGACGATGCAGCCCACGCATGCGGTCCGGCCCAGGTGCGCGGGTGCTTCCGAAGGCCCGAAACGGCCGAGACCGCACGCGAGTTGGCGGGAACACGGTGTCGGCGCAGTCATGTGTCAGCGCTCGGCCGGCCGGTTGCGTGTACCACCGGTTCAGGACGAGTCAGTCGCCGCAGCAACCTTCGGGGTCGGGAACGGTGCGGACCTCGCGGGTCTGGGCATTGCGGGCGGCCAGGTCGGCGGCGTCCGGGTAGTCGACCGCGATCAGCGACAGGCCGTGGGCCGGGGCCACGGTGACAGAGCTCGAGCGCTCGCGCTCGTTCAGCAAACCGGCGATCCAGGCGGGAGTGCGACGGCCTTCCCCCACGGCAAGGACCCCGCCGACCAGGCTCCGGACCATGGACCAGCAGAACGCGTCGGCGCTGACATAGGCGGTCAGCAGATCGCCGTCCTGGACCCAGTCGAAGCGCTGCAGTTCGCGGATGGTCGTCGCGCCCTCACGGCGGCGGCAGAAGGCGGCGAAATCGTGCAGGCCCAACAGTTTTCGCGACGCCTCACGCATGGCGTCGACATCGGGGCCCGGACGGCAGGGGACGACACTGCGCGCCCGAAGCGGTTCCGCGCCGAAAGGAGCCGTGGTCAGACGGTAGGCGTAGTGGCGGCGGATGGCGGAGAAGCGGGCGTCGAACTCGGGCGGCGCGAGGCGGGCCGCCTTGACGCGCACATCCTTCGGCAGGAAGCGCGCCAGCCGGTGCACCAGCTTGGGGCCGTCCACCTCGGTGTGCGTATCGAAGTGCGCGACTTGACCTTCCGCGTGCACGCCCGCGTCGGTGCGCCCGGCCACCGTGAGCTGGATGGGCTCGCGCTGCACCTTGCTCAGCGCGTCCTCGAGCACACCCTGCACGGTGCGCAGGCCGGGCTGGCGCGCCCAGCCGGTGAAATCGGTGCCGTCGTAACTGATGTCCAGCCGTACCCGAATCGAAACCGGTTCGGGCGTCGGATCCTCCACGGTCACAGCGATCTCCTGGTTAACATGGAGAAAGCCCGCCGACCCGGAGGGGACGGCGGGCTCACTCATGAATCCGAAAGGTGCGGAACTACTCCGCGGCCTTGTCCTCGGCGGCAGCCTCTTCGGCCGGAGCCTCGGCGGCAGGAGCCTCGACGACAGCCTCTTCGGCCTTGGCCTCGGCCGGAGCCTCGGCAGCCTTCTGCGAAGCGGCGACACGACGGGCGCGGTCGGCCTCGTTGGTCACGGTCTTCTCGCGGACCAGCTCGATGATCGCCATCGGAGCATTGTCACCCTTGCGGGGGATGGTCTTGATGATGCGGGTGTAGCCACCCTCACGGCCCTCGAACGAGGGACCGATCTCCGCGAACAGGGCGTGCACGACGTCCTTGGAGCGGATCACCTTCATGACCTCGCGACGGTCGGCCAGCGTGCCGCCCTTCGCCTTGGTGACAAGCTTCTCGGCGTAGGGGCGCAGCGCCTTGGCCTTGGCCTCGGTGGTCGTGATGCGACCGTGCTCGAAGAGCGCCGTCGCCAGGTTGGCGAAGATCGCCTTCTGGTGCGACGCCGTCCCGCCGAAGCGGGCACCCTTCTTGGGCTTGGGCATTGTTTGAATCTCCTGTGTTGAAGGCCGATTCGGGGCGCTACACCCCGAATGACCTAAAGCTGTTCGGTCTCGGCGTAGTCCTGCTCGCCGTTGTCGGTGTCGCTGAACGAACCGCTGTCGCTCCAGGTGCCGCTGGCCGCGTCGTAGCCGACGACGGAGGACGGATCGAAGGAAGCCGGAGAATCCTTGAGGGACAGGCCGAGCGAGTGCAGCTTGACCTTGACCTCGTCGATGGACTTCTGACCGAAGTTGCGGATGTCCAGCAGGTCCGACTCGGTGCGGGCGACCAGCTCGCCGACGGTGTGCACGCCTTCACGCTTGAGGCAGTTGTACGACCGCACGGTGAGATCCAGGTCCTCGATCGGCAGACCGAACGAAGCGATGTGGTCCGCTTCGGCCGGCGAGGGGCCGATCTCGATGCCCTCGGCCTCGACGTTCAGCTCGCGCGCGAGACCGAACAGCTCGACCAGGGTCTTGCCCGCAGACGCCAGCGCATCCCGCGCGGAGATCGAGTTCTTGGTCTCGACATCCAGGATGAGCCGGTCGAAGTCGGTGCGCTGCTCGACACGGGTGGCCTCGACCTTGTAGGTCACCTTCAGAACCGGCGAGTAGATCGAGTCCACCGGAATCCGGCCGATTTCCGCACCCGACGCCTTGTTCTGCACGGCGGGGACGTAGCCGCGACCGCGCTCGACCACGAGCTCGATCTCCAGCTTGCCCTTGTCGTTCAGGGTGGCGATATGCATGTCCGGGTTGTGCACGGTCACGCCCGCCGGGGGGACGATGTCACCGGCGGTGACGGTGCCCGGGCCCTGCTTGCGCACGTACATGGTGACCGGCTCGTCCTCTTCGGACGACACGACCAGGCCCTTGAGGTTCAGGATGATGTCGGTGACATCCTCCTTCACGCCCGGGACGGTGGTGAACTCGTGCAGCACGCCGTCGATGCGAATGCTGGTGACAGCGGCACCAGGAATCGACGACAGCAGCGTGCGGCGCAGCGAGTTGCCGAGGGTGTAACCGAAGCCCGGCTCCAGCGGTTCGATGGTGAACCGCGACCGGTTCTCGGACACGACCTCTTCGGTCAGCGTCGGTCGCTGTGAAATCAGCATTTCTTCCTCCTTCGAGCGCCCACCATTTGACGCTCACGATTGGGAACTGTTGCGGCCCTGGCGGATTCGTTTCGATGAAACCCGCCCACCGGGGCCGCAACCAGCGGCACGCGTACGCGCACCTATTACTTCGAGTAGAACTCGACGATCAGCTGTTCCTGCAGCGGAACATCGATCTGCGCACGCTCGGGGAGCTGGTGCACCAGGATCCGCAGACGGCCGGGAACGACCTGCAGCCAGCCCGGGATCGGACGGTCGCCGATGGTCTCACGCGCGACCTGGAAAGGCAGCGTGGCCAGCGACTTCGGCTTGACATCGATGATGTCGTACTGCGAGACCTGGAAGCTGGGCACGTCCACCTTCACACCGTTGACGGTGAAGTGGCCGTGCGAGACCAGCTGACGGGCGCCACGACGGGTCCGGGCCAGGCCGGCGCGGTACACGACGTTGTCCAGCCGCGACTCGAGCAGACGCAGCAGGTTGTCGCCGGTCTTGCCCTTCTGGCGGTTGGCCTCTTCGTAGTAGCGGCGGAACTGCTTCTCCATGACGCCGTACGAGAAGCGAGCCTTCTGCTTCTCCTGCAGCTGCATGAGGTACTCGGACTCCTTGATCCGCGCGCGGCCGTGCTGGCCGGGCGGGTAAGGACGACGCTCGAACGCCTGGTCGCCTCCGACGAGGTCGACACGCAGACGACGCGACTTGCGGGTGATAGGGCCGGTATAACGAGCCATTGTTTTCTACTCTTCCTTCCCGCTAGACGCGACGCCGCTTGGGCGGACGGCAGCCGTTGTGCGGCTGCGGGGTGACATCGGAGATCGTGCCGACCTCGAGGCCGGCGGCCTGGAGGGAGCGGATCGCGGTCTCGCGGCCCGAACCCGGGCCCTTCACGAAGACGTCGACCTTCTTGACGCCGTTCTCCTGCGCCTTGCGGGCAGCGTTCTCGGCGGCCAGCTGCGCGGCGAACGGAGTCGACTTACGCGAGCCCTTGAAACCGACGTGGCCGGAGGACGCCCAGGAGATGACGTTGCCTTCGGGGTCGGTGATGGACACGATCGTGTTGTTGAACGTGCTCTTGATGTGCGCGTGGCCGTGCGGGATGTTCTTCTTATCCCGGCGACGCGACTTCTGAGTCTTCTTCGGGCCCGAGGCCCGGCTCTTCGGAGGCATGCGCTATCCCTACTTCTTCTTGCCGGCGACGGTCTTCTTCGGACCCTTGCGCGTGCGGGCGTTGGTCTTGGTCCGCTGGCCGCGCACGGGCAGGCCACGGCGGTGGCGGATGCCCTGGTAGCAGCCGATCTCGATCTTGCGACGGATGTCGGCCTGCACCTCGCGGCGCAGGTCACCCTCGACCTTGAAGTCCTGCGACTCGATGTAGTCGCGGAGCTTGGTCAGGTCGTCATCGCTGAGGTCCTTGGAACGCAGGTCCGGGCTGACGCCGGTAACGTCCAGGATCTCCTTGGCGCGGGTACGGCCGATGCCGAAGATGTAGGTCAGCGCGATCTCCATGCGCTTTTCGCGCGGGAGGTCGACGCCCATCAGACGTGCCATGGTTGGCGATTCCTTACTTTTGCGGAGGTCTGCTCCCTGTCCGTCCCCTCGTAAGTGGGGCCCCGGCCTCCGTACCGGGGGTGGGCCGCCATCCGTCCCCTACGGGACTCGGCGACGGCGACTGGTGCTGGGAGTTCTTCTTTGTTGCCAATCCGAACCGCGTTCGGTGCTTGGCGGTGAGCGACCGGGGGCGTGAAGAAACCACTGTCCCGGCGATCACGGCACGAGGCCGCAATCAGCCCTGACGCTGCTTGTGGCGCAGGTTCTCGCAGATCACCATGACCCGACCGTGACGGCGGATCACCTTGCACTTCTCGCAGATCGGCTTGACGGACGGCTGAACCTTCACGTCAGATCCAATCTGGGTCGGTGTTCACTGGCCGTGAACACAGTTTTTCCCCGGCCGGTTTGACCGGGGAAAACCCGGGACTCACGCCCCGGAAGTCTCTGGCACCCGTGGGGGTGACTCACTTGTAGCGGTAGACGATGCGGCCGCGGGTCAGGTCGTAGGGCGACAGCTCCACGACGACGCGGTCCTCGGGCAGGATGCGAATGTAGTGCTGCCGCATCTTGCCGCTGATGTGGGCCAGCACCTTGTGACCGTTCTCCAGCTCGATCCGGAACATCGCGTTGGGCAACGGCTCGATAACCCGGCCCTCGACCTCGATGGCCCCTTCCTTCTTCGCCATATCCTCCGCGATCCCGGTTAGGCTGAACCTGGTTGGTTCAAGCTCATTACGGCAGGTCGGCCCCGAAGTTGGTGGTGCATTGCGGCCAACCCGGTGACATACTCACTGGAGGCGGCACTAGGACATGCCACAACCACTATGTAAGTCACCAGCGACCTAGCTTACCCGTTTCCCCAGACCCGGCCAAATACGGGTGCCGTGATGTGCCCCGCTGTGCACGACCGATGCCACCGGTTCCGCACAGCGCGCCACCGGGCGGACGAGATACGCCGGGCGCGCACCCGTCGGAGATCGCTAAGCTACGCCCGGTCCTGCACGATCGATCGAGCACCGGGGGTAGATGTGAGTCGCGAGAACGACGGACTCCCAATGCTTCCTCCCTGGCTCTCCGAGAGCGACGTCGCCGCAACCGGTTACGAGGCTCCCGTCGAGAACCTCCCCCAGGACGACGTCATCCCCGAACAGAAGGGCGGCCGCGGTCTCTTCGGCCGGCGCAAACCTCGCAAGGACGCGCCGTCCGGGCCCGCCGCCCAGCCGCCCGCCGCGAATCCCGCCCCCACCTCCGGTGGCGCCGAGCCGAATCCGTGGGCCTCGCAGCCGGCCGCCCCGATGCCGACCCGCGACCCCGGCACCCACTTCAACCTCCCGCACCGCGGCGACCAGTCGGGCAGCGCGAACCAGCAGTCCAACGGCCACAACCCGCAACCGCCACAGCCCGATGGCCACGGCCCGGCGCAGTCGCCGAATGGCCGAACCCCGACCCAGCTCCCGCAGAACAGCCAGCGCCCTGCACCCGGGCCGCACAACGGACAAGGCTCGACGCCGCCGCCCAACGGTCAGGGCTTCGGCGGTTCACCGCACCCTGGCCAGGCGCCCAACCTTCCGCAGGGGCCTCGCTTCGACGTCCCTCCGGCCAATGTCGGGCAGCCCGTACACCCGACCGCGCCGGAACCGCCTCGCCCGGCCCCACATTCGGGCCCGCTCGGACCGACACCTGGTCCGCAATTCTCGCCTCCGCCGATGCCCCCGGTTGATCCGACGCAGCGCATATCCGGGGCCGAACCGGCTCGGCTGGGCACACATTCGGGTCCGCTGGGGCCGGTGCAGGGTCCGCAATTCTCGATGCCGCCGACGCCCCCCGCCGAGCCCGCGAATCCGGCCGATCTGTCCGCTCCGGCACAACCGCAGTACGCCAGACCCGACTTCACCGCGCCCCCACTGCCGTCTTCGCCGAACTCGCCACAGGGCCCGAGTTCAGCTGAGTGGCACTCGCGGGGCGCGTCCCTCGCCGGCCCGGCCGCGGGTACTCCCGGCCCGGCCGACCTCGCGCGTCCCCCAGCGGATCCGACCACCCGGATGCCGCTCCCGCCCTCCCCGGGCGAAGCCGACTCGGCCGCAAACGATCCGGCGCTCCGCGCCGCGCGCCCGCCACTGCCCCCGGCCCCCGGCGAAGCCGATACCGCAGCCGATCCGGCCGACGCCACAACCAAGATGTCGCACCCGCCCCTGCCCCCGGCTCCGGGCGACCTGGACGCGACCGGCTCCGGCATCATCGCCCCGGCAGCCCCGACCACGCGCACACCGATCCCCCCGGCGCCCGAAACCGGCCCCGGCGCAGGTCAACCGGACTCCCGTCAGCCCGATGACACCGGCCACGCGGACCCCGACCAGGCCACCGCAGCGGGTCGGCAAGATACGAACGATGCCTCCGGCGAGCGCCCCGCCGCCGACCCCACCACACGTATTCCCAGCCCGCCCGGCGGCAATGATGCTGCGCCCGTACCGAACACGACGGCCGCCGCACACGAACTGCTGGAGACCCAGCCGGCCGGTCCGACCGGCACGCCCACCGACGGCGAACGAACCGACCCGAACACCGCTTTCGACCAGTCGATGCCCCCGGGACGTCACCGCGCCGCAGAAGACCCACTCCCGCAGCCCTCGGACCCCCGCCCCGGCGACCCGGTACCCCCTGCACCGCAAGGGAATTCCACATCGCCCATCCCCGGCCAACCCGACAGCCGCCCGCCCCTCCCCCCGATGCCCGGCACCCGACCGCAGAGCACCGGACCGATCCCACAGGTTCCAGCAACCGGTCCGCAGGGATCAGGTCCACTGGCACAGGGCACCGGATCCGGTTCGCTGCCTCAGATTCCGGGGCCAGGCGCGCAGATGTCCGGTAATGGCGGCCAGTGGATGCCGCCCGCGCCGCCGGTTCCGGGACCGTTCCCGGGCACACAGGGGATGCCGCCGGCAGCTGATTCCGGGCTTCCACCGATGCAGCCGACTCCGGGGTTCCCGGCGGGTCCTGTCCCGCCACAGCCGAATCCGTGGGGGCAGGCACCGGGGCCGAATTTCAACCATCCTGACAGTTCGTCCGGCAACCCCGATGGGGATGCGAACCCCTGGGCGAACGCTCCGATGTCCGAGGCAGCAGCCGCGGGTCTGAATGGGCCGCAGGCGAATGGTCCGGGTCGACCCGGTCCGGGGATGCCGCCGATGCAGCAGACCCCGGGATTCCCAGCGGGTGCTGTTCCGCCGCAGTTGAATCCCTGGGCGCAGGGGCCGGATGGGCCGATGCCGGGTGGCGGGGATGCCATCAACTCGGATGCGAATCCGTGGGCGAATGCGCCCATGTCCGAGGCGGCAGCCGCCGGGTTGACCGAGCCGCACGCCGGTGGTCCGGGACAGCAGGGGTTCGGTGGCCCGGGGAGCCTCGGTGCGCCAGGCCAGCCGGAAGCAGCGGGTCCCGGGCACTACGGCATGGCCCCGGGACAGGCCGGTGCTCCAGGCCAGCACGGCGTCTCGGCTCCCGGGCAGGCCGAAGCTCCGGGCCAGTACGGTGTGCCGGCTTCCGGGCAGCCGGGGGTCGGTGGGCCGGGGGCGGGCGCCTGGGGTGCGGCAGGACCGCGCGGGTTTGCCGGTGGTGCCGTGCCTTCGCTGGATGATGTGCCGATGCGGCGGGCCAAGAAGGCTCCGGAGTCGGGGTGGCGGCGGGCCGTGCACCACATGTCCGGTGGCGCCATCAATCCCGGGATGTCGGCGGAGGAGCGCCGGCTGCAGGAGTTGGTCGCGCGGATCCGGCAGCCCGTGCGCGGGGATTATCGGATCGCGGTGCTGTCGCTGAAGGGCGGTGTCGGGAAGACGACGACCACCATGGGGTTGGGCTCGATCTTCTCATCGATTCGCGGGGACCGGGTGATCGCGGTCGACGCGAACCCGGACTTCGGGACGTTGTCACAGCGGGTGCCGTTGCAGACTCGGTCGACGGTGCGGGACCTGTTGCTGGACGAGTACATTCAGCGGTATTCGGATGTGCGCCGCCACACCTCGCAGGGCAGCAGCCGCCTGGAGGTACTGGCCAGTGAGCGGGATCCGGCGGCGTCGGAGGCGTTCAGCGAGGAGGAGTATCGCGCGGTCGCACGCATCCTGCAGCGCTTCTACAACATCATCCTCACCGACTGCGGTACCGGCCTGATGCATTCGGCCATGGCGGGTGTGCTGGATCTGGCGCACTCCCTGGTGCTGATCTCGTCCTCGGCCATCGACGGCGCGCGCAGTGCCGCCGCCACCCTGGACTGGCTGTCGCTGCACGGCCACGATCATCTGGTCCGGAATGCGGTGGTGGTGATCAACCTGCCGCGCCCGGGCGCCCCGAATGTCGGCATCAATCAGCTGCGCGACTATTTCCTGTCGCGTTGCCGCGCAGTGCACATCATCCCCTACGACGCGCATCTGGGTGAGGGCGCGGAGATCGATCTGCACCGTCTCAGCAAGCCCACCAAACGCGCGTACGTCGAGCTGGCGGCCACCGTCGCCGACGATTTCGGGGCCGACCACCGGCGTTACCGAGGCTGACGCGAATCCGTTCGGCGACTGCATATTCGGCCCCTCAATTGGGCATGACACAGTACCGAACCGGTGCTAATTTGTGACTCGATCGCGCCGGTCCGCTCGGCGCGGTGCGGGTTCGGGCGGTTGGACGGCCCGCACTAACGTGGGTGGGGGAACGCATGCGTTTGGGGTTCCGGCGATTCGGTGTGGCCGGGATGGGGGTCTTCTTGCTGATGCTGTCCGCGGCGTGCGGCGGGATCAGCAGTTCCGCACCGGATTACGGTCCATATCCCGTCGGCCCCGGGGACGATGACTTCGATCGGCAGCCGAATATCGTGCGCGGCGTCTTCGCGGAGTCGTTGCGGCTGGGTGATCACATCATCTTCGCGACCGATATCGATCCGGACCTGACGGCAGTGCGGGACAATGGTGTGACCACGACCGATCGGGGCCTGGGCGACACGACGATATCCACGGAGCAGCGGGTGACAGCGGTCCGCTATGGCGTGGTCGGTGGGTTCAGCGCCGCGGCGGCGAACCGTCCCGATACCGGTGATGGTCAGCCGCGCAAGTACCTGTCCGTCTCACTCACGGCTTTCCATGACGAGCAGGCTGCCGCCGCGGCGGCGGCCGCCATGGAGCGCGTCGATCTCGAAGCGAACACCGATAACCTTCCCGTCGCCCTCGCCGCGTTCCCGGCTGCGATGAGCCACTGGCGGCCGGGCGTCCCGTCCCTGGGCAGCGTGATGGCCTGGAAGACGCTGGTGATCCACGTGTACGCCGAATTGCCCGATCCGGATCTCGGCCGATTGGCCGACACGGTGACCACGGTGTACCGCAAGCAGCTCACCGAACTCGACTCGTTCGACGCGAGCGCGGTGCCCGATACGGCGACGGTCCCGCTGGATCCGGATCGATTGCTGGCCCGGCTGGTCCGGACCGGTGAGCCGCTGGCCGACCAGGAGAATTTCGCGGCGTTCGGGGTCCGCGCGTATTCCTCCCTGTCGGCCACTCCCGCAACCGAGTTCATGTTGTACACCGGTCACGGCGTGACGGCCCTCGCGGTCTCCTACAACAAATTCCTGTATAGACTGCGCGATGCCGCCGCAGCCACGGAGTACGGCCGCTATCTGGCAGATAGCCGCGATGAATCGGAGTACACCTCGATGAGCGCCATCCGCGGCGTTCCCGCAGCCGCCTGCTCGCAGGCCACTCGTCCGGATCTGAAATCCCTGCAGGCTCGCAGATACCGCTGTGTCGTGGTCCGCGACAGCTATGTGGCCGTCGTGTACAGCGCTGTGGATACCGATGTCCGTCAGCTGGCGGCCGCTCAGTACTCGGCGATGGCGAATCCGCGATGAAGGCGCTGCTGCCGGAGGACCCGCGCTGGATCGGCCCGCACCGGATGATCGCCGTGATCGGCAGGGGAGGGATGGGCCGTGTGCTGCTGGGCCGCACACCGACCGGAAGATTGGTGGCGATCAAGCAGATTCACCCGGGCCGCGCCGATGATTTCGAGTTCCGGGTCCGGTTCCATCAGGAGGTGGCGTCGACCCGACGGCTGACCGGCGCGTACACCGCGGCCGTGGTGGACAGCGAGGTGGATGCCGAGAACCCCTGGCTGGCAACCGAATACATCGCGGCACCGGATCTGCAGTCGGTGGTCGAGAAGTGCGGCCCGCTGCCGCTGGCGGGGCTGCGGTTGCTGGCGACCGGCCTCGCGTCCGCGCTCATCGAGGTTCACCGAGCGGCCCTGGTGCACCGAGACCTCAAGCCCGGCAACGTCTTGCTGACTCCGGAGGGTCCACGGCTCATCGATTTCGGCATCGCCCGAGCACAGGACGCCGATACCGGTCCCACCATGTCGGGCGCGGCGCTCGGTTCACCCGCCTATATGGCCCCGGAGCAGGCCGAGGGCAAACCGGTCACCGCGGCGGCCGATATCTTCGCGGTCGGCGCGCTGCTGACGATGGCCGCCACCGGATCCAGTCCTTTCCCCGGTGACTCCACTCCCCAGATCGTTTATGGCGTCGTGCACGGCACCCCGGACCTCCGGGCGGTGCCTCACTCCCTGCGCGACCTGGTCGAATCCTGCCTGGCGAAGGATCCGGTGCACCGCCCTTCGGCGCGGCAACTGCTGGATCAGGCGGAGCGGATTCCGGCCGATTCGGTGTGGCCGCACCGGGTTCAGGACTTCATCGCAGCGCATCGGGCCGATGCCGAATGGTGGGCGTCGACCGGAGAGCGGGAAGCCCGGTATCGGGATGAACTGGCGCGCATAGCGATGCGGCGACGGGCGACGCTGCGCTGGGCGACGGCGGCCGTCGTCACCGTGCTGGTTTTCGCCGGGGCCGTGATGGGTGTACATCGCTGGGCGGCCACGGGTGGGCATGCACAGCCGATGACCGATCCGTCGTTGGCGTTGACCGCGGCCGAGCTGCGAATGCTGGACCCCTGCAAGGTGATCGACCGGGCGATCGCGGGCAAGCTCGGCACCCGCATCGGTGATCCGGAGTGGCTGCTCAGCGGCGGCTGCGGCATCACGGTCGTGGACGCCGCCAAGCAAAGGGTTTCTTACGGCCTGGATGTCGATGGGAACTTCCTGGGAGTGGAGGGTATGACCCCGACCGGGCGAGCAGCGGGCTGGACTCCCATCTTCATCGGCAAACCGGTGGACAGCCTTTGCGACAGCGAGCTGGTTACGCAGACCGGCGGCCAGGTGACGCTGAAGGTGTATGCCGAGATGCTGGACTCCATGACGGAGAGCGCAGCGGCGTGCGCGGCGGCCGAGGAGGCAATGATCGCCGTGGTCGGGCAGCTCACCGTCAATGTGCCGCTGCGCAACCTGCCGTCGAGTTCGGTGTTGCGCGTCGATCCGTGCGGCGTCCTGGATTCCGCGCTGGCGCGGGGAATCACCGGTGCCCTCGGAAGTCGCCGGACTACGCCGCATGCCTGCTCGTTGACCGGTCACAACGGCTCGATCACTACCGGGTTGATCGAATCCATGCGTCCGGACCAGGTATACGGGACCAAGCCCACGGCGCAGGTGGGCAAGTACACGGCGATCATCACGTCGCAAAGCGACCAGGAATGCGATCTCACGTACATGGTGCACCCCACCACCGACAACCAGGCAGAGCAGGTCCAGCTGTCGGTGACCGATTTCGCGAAACCGTCGGATCCCTGTACCAAGACCGAGCAACTGCTGGCCGACATCATTGCGCGGCTGCCGAAGTCATGACGATCCGTCCACTTGCGCCGGGCGATCCGCGGACCATCGGCCGCTATCGCGTACTGGGTCTGCTCGGATCCGGTGGGATGGGCCGTGTCCTGCTCGGGATCGGACCGGACGGCCGATTGGTGGCCATCAAGCAGGTGCACACGCACCTGCTGGGCGACTACGAGTATCGGGCCCGGTTCCGCCGCGAGGTGACCACAGGCATGCGGGTGTCCGGGGCCTTCACCGCCGCCGTGGTCGATTTCGATGTCGATACCCAGAATCCTTGGCTGGCTTCTGTTTTCATAGTAGGTATTCCGCTCGACAAGGCGGTGTCCGAGATCGGACCGCTACCGGTGCCCGCGCTCGCGACCCTGGCCACCGATCTGTCGGCGGCGCTCCAGGACATCCATCGCGCCGGGCTCGTGCATCGGGATCTCAAGCCCGCCAATGTCATGCTCACCGCCGAGGGCGCGCGGGTGATCGACTTCGGCATCGCGCACATGGCCGGCAATCCGAGCGGGCTGACCGAAACCGGTACGGCGCTGGGTTCTCCTGCCTACATGTCGCCGGAACAAGCCTCGGGCGAGCCGATCACGGCCGCCAGTGATGTCTTCTCCCTCGGTTCGCTATTGGTGATGGCCGCGACCGGATCGAGTCCTTTCGCCGCATCCTCGCTGGCATACACCCTGTTCCAAATCGTGCACACCGAACCAGATCTCGGGAAGGTTCCGCCCGAGGCCAGAGAATTGATCGCGGCCTGCCTGCACAAGGATCCGCGCTCCCGCCCGACGGCCGCGCAGCTGCTGCAGCGCCTGGGTGGTCTGCCGGGCGGGACGGCGCCCTGGCCGGCCAAGCTGCATGTCGGCCTGCGCCGTCAGGCCCAGGACCTGGCGCTGCTCACTTCCGATCCCGAGAGCACCCTCGTCGTCGGCGGGCGCACGGCAACGACACTCGCGCCCGGCACACGACCGCGGGGAAAGGCGACCGCCCTGCGAACGCGGCTCCGCCGCATCGCCTTTGCCACCATCCTGGTACTGATGGCCGTCGTGACGGGCATCAGCTGGGCGCGTCATCCGTCGACCACGACCCCGCGTCCAGTGGCGATCGAGCCGATGCTGTCCAGGCTCCGGAATGCCGACGCCTGTGCGTGGCTGAAGCAAGCGCTCACCGGAGCCGTTCCCGCCGATTCCGGCTGGCCCGCCGATGTGTCGATGTGGCAGTGGAGTCCCAGTTTCGATTGGGGCTGCCAGGCTCGGTCCGCCGATCGAAGCCTGACCGTCAGACCGGGGGGCTCGGCGGCGTTCGGACCGATCGGCGAAACCGTCGACGGTCTTCCCGTGCTCGGTCACGAGGACGCCAATAGTCCGGCCTGCGCGCGCGGCGTCGGCCTGGATGGCACCGGCCGAGGCTGGGGCATCATCGTCGAGTCGAAAGGGATGCAGGCGTGCGGCCTCGCTCAGCGAGCCCTCGAACGCCTGGTGGCGACGCGCGCCGCCCCGCCCCGGCGCACCGAAACGGCGACGCTGGCCGGGCTGGACGCATGCACCCTGGTGCCCCGGGAACTCGTCGACACATTGGTGGGCCCGATCCCCGACCAGCCGAAGCCCATCGATGCCCACGGTTGCCGATGGGACGGCGTGGCCACCGTCTACGTAATGCTCCACCTGCTCGGAAGCACGGACCAACCCATCCCCACCGACGATCCGATCGATGTGGGCGACGGCTTACGAGCCTTCCGTCGCGATATCGGGGCGTCGACGGGAAGCTGTCAGCTCCTGTACCCCTACCATGACGTCGGTGACTTCCGCGAAGCGGTCGAAGTCTATGTGCAGGGTGTCGAAGTACAACGCGAAAAGCACTGCGCCACAGCCACCTCCACCATGCATTCATTGATCGGCAAATTGCCGCCGCTCAATTGACGGCGATTTGCGGCGGCAGGGAGTTCGGTCCCCTCGCCCGCACATGACACGGCACCGAAGCGGTGCTAATTTGTGGCTCGATCGCGCCGGTGAGTTCGCGCGATGCGGGTTCGAACGGTTCGGCGGCCCGCTGCTGACCAGTGATGAGGGTTAACGCATGCGTCTGAGGTTCCGGCGATGGTCCGTGGCCGGAATGGGTGTCGCAGTGCTGGTTCTGTCGACGGCGTGTGGGAGTGATGGGGGCGCACCGGATTATGGACCGTATTCGACTGCGCCCGGCGACAATGACTTCGATCGGCAGCCGAGCCGGATCCGCGGGATCTTCGCCGAGTCGGTGCGACTGGCGGATCACATCGTCTTCGCGACCGATATCGATCCCGACCTGACGACCGTGCGCGGCGGCGGGATCTCGGCCGACGATCGCGGCTTCCACGAGACCGCGCTCTCGCCGCAGCAGCGGGCGGCGGCGCGCCCCTTCGGGGTCGCCGGTTCCTTCGGCATCGCGGCCGCGAACCGGCCCGCCGGTGACGGTCCGCCGCAGAAGTATCTGGCGGTGTCGCTCACGGCATTTCGCGACGAGCGGTCGGCGACGGCGGCCGCGGCGGAGATGGCCCGGGTCGATTTCGAGGCGAGTCCCGACAACGCGCCGGTCGGGGTGGACGCCTTCCCGGCCGCGCTGAGTCATTGGCGGCCGGGTGTGCCGTCGCTGGGCAGTCTCATGGCGTGGAAGAACGTGGTGATCCGGGTGTACGCCGAGCTGCCGGATCCCGACCTGGGTCGGCTGGTCGACAGGGTCACCACCACCTATCGCAAGCAGGTGGCAGGGCTGGCCGGCTTCGACACCTCCCCCGTGCCGGATCCGGCCACGGTGCCGCTCGATCCGGACGGCCTGTTGACCCGGCTGGTGCGCACCGGTGATCCGCTGGCCGACCCGAAGACGTTCGCCGCCTTCGGGGTCCGCGCCTTCTCGGCGCTCTCACCGGAGCCACCGCACACTTTCGGCAAATATTCCGGCAGCGGCGTGACGGCGCTGGCGGTGTCCCACAACAAATACCTGTATCGGATGCGGGATTCGAAGGCCGCCGCACAGTATGGCCGAGACCTCGCCGCCGACCCCGAGAACTCGGAGTACACCTGGATGCGTAATGTCCGCGGCCTGACCGCCGCAACCTGTTCGCAGGCGACCCGCCCGGACCCGAAATCCGTGCAGGCCCGCCGATATCGCTGTGTGGTGGTGCGCGACGGGTATGTGGGCGTGGTCTACAGCAATACCGAGACCGATGTCCGGCAGCTGGCGGCGGCGCAGTACGCGATCATGGGGGATCCGCGATGAAGGCACTGCTGCCCGACGATCCGCGCTGGATCGGCCCGCACCATATGATCGCCGTCATCGGCACCGGTGATATGGGCCGGGTGCTGCTGGGCCGTACGCCCACCGGAAAGCTGGTGGCGGTCAAGCGGATTCACCGCTCGCAGGCCGTGGATATGGAGTTCCGGGCGCGCTTCCAGCGGGAGCTGGAGACCACCAGGCAGCTGACCGGAACCTATACGGCGGCCGTGGTGGACAGTGACTCGAATGCCGAGCGACCCTGGCTTGCCACGGAATACCTGCCGGCGCCGGATCTCGCGACGGTCGTGGCGGCCTGCGGTCCGCTGCCGCTGCCGGGGCTGCGCCTGCTGACGATCGGTCTGGCCACCGCCCTGATCGAGGTGCACCGAGCGGTGCTGGTGCACCGGAATCTCAAACCCGGCAATGTGCTGCTGATGCCCGAGGGCCCGCGCATCATCGATTTCGGTATCACCCGGGCACGCGATGCCGAGAGCGCTTCGGACGCCGCCGCCGACGCGCCGCCCTATATGGCCCCCGAGCAGGCCGAGGGCGAGCCGGTGACCTCCGCCGTCGACATCTACGCCGTCGGCATGCTGCTGGTCCTGGCCGCCACCGGATCCATGTCCGCCACACCGGATCTGCAGGCGGTCCCGCATGCGCTGCGCAAACTGGTGGAGTCCTGCCTGGCGCCCGATCACGCGCATCGCCCGTCGGCGCGTCAGCTGCTGGAGCAGGCGGAGCGCATTCCGGCGGAATCGGCGTGGCCGCAACCGGTTCTGGACTTCCTCGAGACGCATCGGGCCGATGCCGAATGGTGGGCGTCCAGCGGTGAGCAGGAGACCCGCTATCGGGATCAGCTGGCGCGCTTGGCCGGTCGGCGGCGGCGCACGATCGGCTGGGCGGCGGCGGCCGTCACCGGCCTGGTGGTGGTGAGCGGCACGCTGGCGGGGCTGAGCCGGTCCTCGCAGACCGACGGCCGCGCCCAGCCGCACACGGATCCATCACTGGACTTGACGGCCATGGAATTGCGGCTGCTGGACTTCTGCGCGGTCATCGACAAGGCGGTGCCCGGCAAGCTCGGCACCCGCACCGGTGATCCGGAAGCCTCGCCCGAGGGCGGCTGTGGCACCACCGTGGTCGATTCGGCGCAGCGCAAGGTCCATTACAACCTGGACATTCCCGACCACGCCATCGGTGTGGACCAGTTGACGCCGACGGGCCGGACCGCCGGCTGGGGCCCGATCCTCAGCGCCGGAGCCGCGGACAACAAATGCGACACCGTGCTGGTGACCCAGTCCGGCGGGAATGTGCCGCTGCGGATGTCAGCCGAGGAACTGGACCCCGCGGCCCAGCCGGGAACCGCCTGCACCGCGGCGGAGGACGCGCTGACAGCGGTTGCGCAGCAGCTCACCTCGTACGTGCCGCAGCGGACGGTCCCGTCGAATTCGATATTGCGGGTGGACCCGTGTTCGGTGGTGCAGGACAGCACGATTCGCGAGACCGTCGGCGATATCGCCGACCATCAGCGCGCCCCGCACGCCTGTGCGACCATCGGCCGCGACGGCTGGGTCCGCGTCGACCTGGTCGACCAGAGCCGCCCCGATCAGGGCGAGTGGACCTACGAATCCCTGCAGGCCGGAGAATTCACCGCGTATGTCACCGGCGCGCGCTCCAGCAACGACTGCTATCTCAGCTACCTGGTGCGGCCCACGGATAAAGACAATGCCGAGCAACTGAAGCTCACGGTGTCCGATCTGTCGAATTCACCGGATGCGTGCGGTAAGGCCGTGAAACTGCTCGACGAGGCCATCCGGCGACTGCCGAAGTAACCATCTCCGCGCGCTGCGATTGCAAATGATCCTTCGCGCAGAACATGGCGGTCCGGGCCGCCCTGAGGCCCGGACCGCGCAGTTGTTTCGCTATTTACCAGGCGGGCAGCCGACGCCGACCGGCGAGCACATCACGAACGAGATCGTCGTAAGCGTCCGACAATTCGGCTAAATGGTGCCAAGCGGCGTGTAGCATTTCATCATTCGCGTCAAGGGTCATCAACGCGTGATGAGCCCGAACCGAAGCCTCTGCGAGGCGGTCGATGACCGAACCGACCGTTTCGGTGTGCAGGGTCGCACCCAGCCGATGCTGGGGAACCGAGCGCACGATCCAGTCGTCGATGGCCATGACCAATTCGATTCGGCGGCGCTTTGTTTCGATGATCGAGGTGGGATCGGTTTCCGGACCGATACCGCCGCGTCCGACCAGCCGCCGCTCGTGCAGCACCGCGAGATCGTGGGCGAACCACAGCAGGGGTCCGCCGATCACCCGGTGACCGCGACAAGCGCGCAGTAGTAGGTCGGAGGTCGGCAATAGGCCGGGCGCCAAGGGCTGCGCCTCCATATCCGCATACGAAGCGGACACGTCGGGCAATGCCACAACGACCGTGTTTGATGTCTCCGAACCTGCCACGTTGCCTCGCGTTCTTCGACGTATAACAACACCGCATTCAGGACGTTCATTACAATAAACCTCAGAATGCTGGTGTCAAGCCTTACACGGCAGTAGTACTAGCGGAGTAGACTTCTGAGCCTTGAAGCAACAACCGAGGAGTGAGATGGCGGACGGTCCGAGATATCAACGGATCGCAGACCTCCTCCGCGAGGAGATCCGCGCCGGCAAGTGGGAACCGGGCGATCGACTGCCGAGTCACCACGAGCTGGCCGACCAGATGCAGGTCTCGATTACCACGGCTCGCAACGCAATTCAACTCCTCGTTGCCGAAAACCTGGTTTACACAGCCACTTCCCGAGGCACCATCGTGCGCAGTCAGGAAGTGCTGGAATCCGTTGTCACCAACCATATTCGGCCGGACCGGCCGAAGGCGGCGCACGACATCTTCTCCGAGATCGCGCGCGCCGCGGGCCGGGAGCCGTCCAAACAGTTCAGTGCCAGAATGGAACCGGCCAGTTCAGAGGTGGCGCACTGGCTGGGTGTCGCGCGCGACGAATGGGTCGTGTCGCGCACCATCATGCAGTATCTCGACAACGAGCCGTGGTCGTGGGAGGTGAGCTTCTATCCGCGAGATCTGGCCGAGGCCACCGGAATCGACGCACCGCACGATATCCCGGAGGGCACCACGCGGCGGCTCGCCGAACGCGGATTCGCCGAGACCGCCCATCGCGACACGGTCGTCGCACGCCCCGCCACGGCCGAGGAGGCGGCGCTGCTGGGCGTGGGCCCGGGCACGCTGCTGCTCGACCATCTCCGCATCGGAGCCAACCACGAGCGCATTACCCGAGTGACCCGCCATCGTTCCACAGCGGCCCGCAACCGATTGGCATACGAATTGGGCGACGATGAGGGAACGGACATTATTCGTAAAACTCTGGGCGCTCCCTTTCCATCCGGAAATTCCCATTCCTTCGGTAATTCCCTGCTACCCGGTTCGCCATGAAACCGCACCTCCGCCGAGCCCGCATCGCCGATCTGGGGACCATCACCCGGTTCCGGCTGCAACGTACGAGCTGGCTGGCGGCGCGCGGCAGTGACCAGTGGACCCGGGCCGGGCGAGGACTCCCCATCGAGACCTTCGTCCGGTTCGTGGCCCACGCGGTCCGCCAGGGCGAGACCTGGGTCGCCGAGGTGGGCGGCGAAGCGGCCGGCACCATCACTGTCAACGATCGCGCCGACGAAAACCTCTGGTCTCCCGGCGAACTCGCCGACGCCGTGATCATCCACTACATGATCGTCGACCTCCGCTTCGCCGGAACACGCGTCGGCGAAGCCCTCCTGGCCCACGCCGCCCACCTGGCCCGCGAACAACACCGCACCTGGGTCCGCCTCGACGCCTGGACCACCAACACCGACCTCCACGCCTACTACCGCCGCGCCGGCTTCCACCTCGCCCGCATAGCCGGCCCCGAAGCCACCGGCCCCTCCCGAGCCCTCTTCGAACGCCCCACAGCAGCCTGGCCCCAACCCCTCCCGACGCGCCCAACCCTCACCCTGGCAGCAGGCGAAACCACACGCTTCACCCTGAACCCGGACCCCACCACCACGTGGTCCCTCACCCACAATCCACTCCTGCGCACCCTCCCCGGCGTGATCGCCGAGCCGGGCCCGGCCACCACGTGATCCCTGTCGCTACTGCATCTCAGCGGCGCAGTTTCGGATCGTCACTGGTATAGACGCTTTCGGCGAGGTCGCGCCTCCACCGGGCCGATGGTCATGCGGCGGTCTCGTTCTCCCGCACCGGGTTACAGCGCGGGGAGGTCGGCGATTTGGATCATTTCGTCGCCGCGGGAGCGGGACCAGAGGATGCCGCGGCCGGGTGGCAGGCGCATGGGGCGGATGTCTCCGATGAGTTTGCCTTCGTCCCGGGAGCCGCTCATGAGCAGGGCGGGGACCGACAGGTTCTTCATCGCTCCGAGGACCTGGTCGTAGAGGGCTCGCGAGATGCCGCCCATATTGCGGGAGATGATGACGTGCAGGCCGATGTCGCGGGCCTGCGGAAGGAGCTCCACCAAGGCTCCCAAGGGGTTTCCGCCCGCGACGACCATGTCGTAGTCGTCGACGACGACGTAGATCTCCGGGCCGGTCCACCAGTCGCGATCGCGCAGCTGCTGGGGCGTGATGTCGGAGCCGGGGATGCGCTTGGAGAGGTAGTTGACGACCTCCTTGATCATGCCGCCGCAGGTTTGGGAGGACGTCGAATACCCGGCCAGCTGGTCGCCTTCCAGCACACCCAGCAGGGTGCGGCGGTAGTCGATGAGGATGACGCGGGCCGTGTCGGCGTTGGAGCTCTCGGCCAGGCCGCGAATGATGTTGCGCAGTACCGTGGTCTTGCCCGATTCGACTTCGGAGAAGACCATGAAGTGCGGGTCCGAGCTGAAATCCAGGACGATCGGCTGCAGTTCGGATTCGCCGATGCCGATGACCACCTTGGTGGGGCTCTGCTGAATACCGTGGCGGTGGGCCAGTTCCAGCGCCTGTTCGCGGGGCACGCTACCGGGCAGCGTGCGGACGGCGGGTGCGCGGCGTTCGCCCCAGATGGCCTGCATCTCGGTGCGCGCGGCGGCCACGCCCTCGGCCAGGTTCTGGACGTTGGTGTCGGAGTCCAGGCGCGGCATGGCGATGAGCATGTGCAGCTGGTCCGGGGTGAGACCGCGGCCGGGCCGGTTGAGCGGGACGTTGACCGCGACCCGGCGGCCCATCTCGGAGTCGGAGGGGTCACCCAGGCGCAGCTCGATGCGAGTACCGATCATGTCCTTCACGGAGGCGCGGATCTCGCCCCAGCGGTTCGCGCCCAGGATCACGTGGATGCCGTACGAAAGACCCTGGGCGGCAAGCTGTCCGACCAGTGGCTCCAGGCTGTCGAATTCCTCACGGACGACCTGCCAGTTGTCGATCACCAGGAACACGTCGCCGAACCGGTCGGCCAGCACCGGGTCGTCGGCCCGGTCCGAGGCCAGCGCGGCGTGCTTGCGCCGCCGGAATTCGGCCATGGATTCGATGCCCTGGGCGGCAAAGCGCTCTTCGCGTTCGCGCAGCAGGGTAACGAGTTCGGCAACCGTCCGCCGCACCTTGTCGGAGTCGAGCTTGCCCGCGACCGAGCCCACGTGCGGCAGGCCGACCAGACCCGCCATGGAGCCACCACCGAAGTCGAGGCAGTAGAACTGCGCCTGTTCGGGCGTGTGCGTGGCCGCCGCGGACATGATGATGGTGCGCAGCGTGGTGGACTTGCCGGACTGCGGGCCGCCGACTACGGCGACATTGCCCTGCGCCCCAGCGAGATTGATGGTGAGCACGTCGCGGCGCTGCTCATAGGGCTTGTCGATGATGCCGATCGGCATCCACAGCTGCCCGTGCCGGTTGACCGGCGAACGCCAGTCCGGATCCGGCAGCAGCATGTCCACGGTCGGCGACTCGTCCAGCGGCGGCAGCCAGACCTCGTGGGCCGGGCGGCCGTGACCGGTCAGGCGTTTCACGACCGTTTGGAGCAGGCTGTCGGGCAGGCCCTCGTCACCCGTCGGCGGCGGGGGCGGCAGCAGGTCGAGCGGATCGAGCGGGTTCTGCGGTTCGGGCTGCTCGAGGATTTCGACCATCGAGGCGGTGAATTCACGCGGCGGCGCTTCGACGACGGTGGTGCCGTCCGCGGCCTGCCGGGCTGCCCGGGGCGCGACATAGGGACCCGATACATAAGTCGCGTTGAACCGCAACGGATCCGAGGCGTCGCTCTTGAGGTAGCCGGAACCCGGGATACCGGGCAGGTGATAGGCGTCGGTGATACCCAGCACCGCGCGGGATTCGTTGGCCGAGAACGTACGCAGACCGATTCGATAGGACAGATGCGAGTCGAGGCCGCGCATCTTGTTCTCCTCCAACCGCTGCGAGGCGAGCAGCAGGTGGACGTGGAGCGAGCGGCCCAGTCGGCCGATCATGACGAACAGATCCGCGAAATCAGGCTTCTGCGAGAGCAATTCGGAGAACTCGTCGATGACCACGAACAGCGCGGGCAGCGGGTCGAGCGGCACGCCGGCCGCGCGGGCCTTCTCGTACTCGTTGACATTGGCGAAGTTGCCCGCGGAGCGCAGTAGTTCCTGCCGCCGGTTCATCTCACCGGCCAGCGCGTCACGCATACGGTCGACGAGCGAGAGCTCTTCTTCGAGGTTGGTGATGACCGCCGCCACGTGCGGCAGCGGGTCCATGCCGAGGAAGGTCGCGCCGCCCTTGAAGTCGACCAGGATCAGGTTGAGCTGATCCGGCGAGTGCGTGGTGACCATCGAAAGAATCAGTGTGCGAAGGAATTCCGACTTACCGGAGCCGGTCGCGCCGATGCAGAGGCCGTGCGGACCCATACCGTTCTCGGCGGATTCCTTGATGTCGATCTCGACGGGCGTCCCGTCGGGGGTGATGCCGATGGGCACACGTAGTCGTTCGCGCCCGGCGCGTGGCCGCCACACCTTGGCCGGGTCGATCTGGGACGCGTCCGGAATCTTGAGCAGGTTCATCAGACCCGGGTCGGCGGCGGAGGTGTTGTCGCCGAGGCTGACGATCTGCGCCGCGGTGGCGATGCGGAAGCGAGCCAGGCTGCGGGAGAACGCCTCCGCCTCGGCGAGGGTCACGCTGTCGGCATTGGCGAACTTCTCGGTGCCCGCCGCGCTCTTGGCGAACACCTCTCCCCCGGCCGCGACGAGTTGCAGCCCGCGCCGCGCGGCCAGGCTGTTCTCGGCGGCGCTCAGGTCGATGACGGTGACCGCGTCCAGACCCGACTCGCTGATCAAACGCTCACCGCCGCTGACATATCCGTCGTCGATGATCACGACCAGGTGCATGCGCCCCTGCGTCGGTTGCGGATTGCGCATGAACCGCCCGCGCTCGAGCAGATCGTCGGCCAGCGCCGTCTCCAGCTCACCGAGCGAGCCGTAGATCATGCGGGCCGCGCCCATGCCATCGCGCTGGCTCGAATGCTGCACGTGCGGTATCCATTTCGCCCACGACCAGGCCTCGCAGTCGGGTTCGGCCGTGACGATGGCGACGCCGACGTGGTCGGGTCCGTGAAACGCGGTGAGCTCCATGAGCATCGACCACACCAGCCCGCGCACATCCTCGGCCGGTCCCTCGACATTGATGGCGGGGAAGGCACGCAGCGACACCGCGGTCGGCAGGTGATGCACCACGGAATGCGTTCGCACGAAACGACGCAATGCCACCGTGGAGACCGGTTCCAGATCCTCCAGCGGACCGGTTTCCGGCCGCGCCAGCTTGGCCGCGAGCCGGTGGGTGCCGATGCCGACGCGCACGTGCCCGAAGTCGGGATCGTTGGGCCGCCGCTCCCACATGCGCCGGGTGCCCACGATGGACGGCAGGTCCGCCGGTTCCGGATGACTCCAGATCAGCGTCTCCAACTGCTTCTGCCCGGTGCGCCGGACCTCGCGGCGGGTCTGGTCGAGGTACCGGAAGTAGTCCTTGCGTTCCTCGTTCAGTTCCGAGGAGCTCTTGCTGCTGCCGCGCTGACCCATGAGCATGCCGGCCATCGACATGATCATCATCATCGGCATCATCATCATGTACGGGTTGGACAGCATCGACCGGCCCATCAGGCTCATCATGGCCAGCATGCCGATCATGGCGACCACCATGACGACCGGCATGAGCTTGCTCATGAGCGGCGCGGGTACCGGACGCGGGATCTCCGGCGGCGCGGTCAGCGCCATCTCACCGCCCGGGGCGCGGGGTGGGGCGATGCGGGGCCGGCGCACGAAACCATCGGTAGCCATGGGTATTTCTCCGGTCGTTAGGAATCGAGGTCGGGCAGCTCGTCGTCGCGGCGGCGTCGCCGGAACGGAATCGATATGGCGAGACCGATTCCCAGCGCGGACAGACAGACGATGGTTCCGACGGTGGCGACCAGCCGCGGCAGATGCGGTGGGCCGGCGGGCTTTTCGGGGGTGGGGAAGGCTTCGGGCCGGTCCGAGCCGACATGGTTGGGCAGCACGGGGGTGTCCGACGTGAGCACGTCATCCGAGAAATGCGTGGTGAGCGCGGCAACCGGATCGATCATGCCCGCGCCGACGCGGTCGTCGCGCCCGGTGCCCGGCTGATGCGCGGTGAGGATGATCTGGTTCATGATCTTCCGAGCGCGCGTTC
Source organism: Nocardia sp. NPDC101769 (assembly GCF_044766925.1). Taxonomy (NCBI): domain Bacteria; kingdom Bacillati; phylum Actinomycetota; class Actinomycetes; order Mycobacteriales; family Nocardiaceae; genus Nocardia; species Nocardia sp. NPDC101769. Next base: position 46,509 of record NZ_JBIWMX010000001.1, read on the forward strand.
CGGGGTCGTTGTCCCACTCAGGGTGTTTGGCCCGCACCAGGGCCGCCAGACCCGCCACGTAGGGCGCGGCGAAACTGGTGCCCTGGATGCCGACCCATTTGTGATTCTTGTCGTCATAGCCGGAGGTGTTCACCATCCCGCCGGTCTTGCTGTCGAATCCGAGGACATCCTGGCCGATCGCGGCGACGCCGACCCACGGGCCGTGCAGGGACCGCTCGGACGGATTGCCGTCGGGACCGATCCAACCGACCGACAGCACATACGGGCTGAACCACGCCGGACTCGCGATGGTGTTCAACGTCTTCCAACTGGCGGCCGGATTGGACTGCTCGGGGTTCTGGGTGCCGCAGCCATTGCCCGTATCCACATTGCCCGCGGCCGCGATCACCGGGACGCCCTGTTGGTAGGCGTAGCGCACGGCAGCGCCGAGCGTGTCGTCACCGGTCGAGGAATTCGCGGCCGTGCACGCGGCCGCGGAGATATTGATGATGGTGGCGTTCAGTTTGACCGCGCGCACCACGGCCGCGGCGAGGGTCGAACTCGGGCCGTACCCCTGCTGACTCATACTGCCCGGCGGTTTGTCACCACCGCTCTGGTCCTTGGCCTGATAGCGCTCGCTGAGCTGGCGGATGGCCAGAATCTGCGCGTCCGGCGCGACCCCCACCAACGCGTCATCGGTGCTGGGCTTGGCGGCGATGATGCCCGCCACGACGGTGCCGTGCCCGTCGCAGTCCTCGGTGCCGTCGCTACCAGAGACATAATCGCCGCCGGGCTGCACGTCGATTCGGGGATTCGGGCCGATACGGGGAGCCAGGCTCACGCCGGTGTCGATGACCGCGATCTTCTGGCCCGCTCCCCTGTTCTCCGCAGTCGGATTGGCCTGCCAGGCCGCGGGCAGGTCGAGCACCTTCTGCGACACCGGTTCATCGCGCGGTACGCCGCCCGGTTTGAGGCCGAACTCGCTGCCGCACTCCACCTTCAACTCGGTGGGCGAGGGCGGCGCGGGCTTGTCGGCCAGCCCCATGGTGTCCCCGGGAACGGCGTCTCCGGGGGACGGCGGGCCGACGGTCGCCATCGGCCGGGCCTGCGCCGATGCCTGCGGTCCCAGCAGCGCACCGCCGAGAACCGCGGCCGCACAGAGTGTTCGCGCCCAGTTTCCAGGACGCCGTCTCATATGTTCCGAGCCGTCGAGTAGACGTCCATCATCCACAGCACCAGCGGAACGATCGACACGATCAGGCCGTATTCGAACAGCTCGTTGAATCGCCGCGTGACCGGTGTGACCTCGACATGCGGGCCGATGACACCGAATCCGACGGCTCCCACCGCGAATGCCAGCAGCATGCCGGCGGAGATGAGCAGCATGCCGTTGTCGGACAGGGCCAGCAGCACCGCCAGGCCGACGAAAGTGATGCAGCTACTGGCGATCAGCGTGGCCGCCTGGGTGAGGTCGGCGAACGAGCGTCCGCGCAGGCAGAGGATGATCGAGATGACGATGGCCAGCGCGATGCCCTGCCAGCGGGCGGAGCCCAGCGGATCGGCCGAGCCGATCGCACCGGTGACTGCGCCGATGGCACTGCCGATCACGATGCCGGTCTGGAACTGATTGGCCGTGCGGGCGCGCTGCCCGAGTCCGTGCGCGGACGGCAGCACGGTCGCGCCGATGGCGCCGATGCCCTCGATGGTGGGCCGGGGTTCGTGGTCGGCCGGATCGATGGCGGCACCGGCCGTCGGCACCGGCGGCACGGGTAGTCGCGCCAGCATGGCCGCCAGTCTCGGCACCATCGACAGCACGATGATCGACGTGACCAGCACGCCGGCAGCGACTTTCGGCACTCCGGCATCCCAGATCATGCGCACGGCCGCGCCGACTCCGGCAAGGATCACCACGGTGACAACGGCGGACACCACCGCCGCCCCGGCCCCGATGATGCGGTAGCCGACCACGGCCAGCAGCAGGGTCGCGGCCGCGCCGAGCATGAGGTGCGGGCTGCCCACCGAGCCGGGCACGACCAAGGCCGCGCCGCCGAAGGTGAGCAGCAGCATGCACAGCGTGAGGACGGTCGCGGTCAGCTCGTCGGCGTACTTGCGCATGGCGATGGCGGCGGCGACCAGCGCGGCGACCGCACCGCCCAGTAGCAGCGGCGGCGCGACGAACTTGTCTCCGGCGGAGCGCGAGATCAGCCCCAGCACAACCGCGAACGCGACCGCGGCCACACCCGCCACCAGTCCCGTCCACCGTGCGGCGGTCACGGACCAGCTGCGGAACTCCTCGGCCGTGAGCCTCGATACCGCGTCGATGACGTCGTCGAACAGCGCGGGCGCTTCCTTGGCGGAAACCGCCCGCAGCACCAGCAATTCGCCGTCGTAGATCTCGGCGTCATTGAGCGTCTGGCTGGGCGCGATCAGGTCGCGTCCCAACTTGGCCAGTGTCCAATGCTGCGACTGGAGGGCTGTTCCCCCCTCCTCGCCGCCGATCGGATCCGGATTGCGGGATTCGATGAGGCGCACCAGATCACCGATGAAGGCGGCGATCGGCACGTTGGCCGGCAGACCGACGTCGAGCTGGGTATTCCCCCCGATGACGGACACACGGCACAATTCGGGTTCAGCCGCCCGCGGGCCGCCGATCGACTGTGCTGTCACTAGCTGAACTGCTCCCCTGTAGCTCTCAACAGTTGCCCGCCCAGGGCGGTTAACCATAATGTATCCGACTGTCCGCAGCCGTGCGATTCGCGCGATGTGGGTGGGGATTGTGAACGAAAGACCAACCAGGCTCGACGAATTCGGGGTTCGACTAGGATGATCGACACTCGCCAGGCCCAACGCGCCTTCGATGCGGGAGTGCTGTCACTGGGGTTGAGCATCGAGGGCCAGGAGTCGAACCGGGACCTCGACTACGCCAAACTCGCCTTCCAGCGCGCGACCGAATGGGACCACACCATGGCCGACGCCTGGCTGGGCCGGGCCGCCGCCGGTGAGGTCACCACGGATGTTCTGAGCAATCTGTACAAGTGCAGCACCGTCTCGCTGGGGCGGGAACAGCGCCGGTTGGGGCTGGCGCCGCGGCAGCTTGCCGGACGTTTCCTGCCGGGCCTCTACATCGATTACCCGCTGGCCGGTTTCACCGAGATCCAGCTGGCGTGGGCCGCACATCTGATCGCCGCGAAGCAGTACGACGAGGCCGAGCAGGTGCTCGACGAGCTCGAAAAGCACCGGCGGGCCCGGGCTTCGGAGCCGGATTTCGAAATCGACGGCCGCATCGCCAAGTACGTGCGCGGCATCCTGCACTACAACACCCAGCGCTGGCCGGACGTGATGACCGTGCTGGCCGGTTCCGAGGGTTGGGAAGACCCGTATCTGGCGGCGGGCGCGCATGTGATGGTCGGCACAGCCTGTGCGCAGCTGGGTCTGTTCGGTGAGGCGATTCGCCGGATGGAGGCCGCCGAGGCGGGCCCGATTCCCGCGGCCCGAACCGCGGCCATGTTCTGCCGCGGTCTGTGCCTGCGCGAGAACGGCGCCGCCGACGAGGCGCAGGCGCTGTTCGAGAAGGTGTATTCGCAGGCACCGGATTTCGACGCCAACACCGCGGCCATGCGTGACCGCACCTACCGGATCACCCTCACCACCAAGGAGGTGATCGAGGCTCGCACCGACAGGTGGGATCCGGCCTCGGCGCCCTCGCTGGAGGAGAAGCAGGCCGCCGAGCACGAGGACCGGGCCAAGGAGATCCTGGCGCAGGCGCGCGCCGAGCTGGACAAGCAAATCGGCCTGGTCGCGGTGAAGACGCAGGTGGCCAAGCTGCAGTCGAGCGCGCAGCTGGCGAAGATCCGTGCGGAGAAGGGACTTTCGAGTTCGGCGCGCGGTCAGCATCTCGCGTTCACCGGCCCGCCCGGAACCGGTAAGACCACCATCGCGCGCGTGGTCGCCAAGATCTATTGCGGTCTGGGCATTCTCAAAACCGACAAGGTCGTCGAGACCAAGCGCTCCGACTTCGTCGGACAGCACCTGGGTTCCACCGCCATCAAGACCGACGCGCTGATCGACACCGCCATGGACGGCGTGCTGTTCATCGACGAGGCGTACACCCTGATTCAGACCGGACTTTCGGGCGGTGACGCGTTCGGCCGCGAGGCCGTGGACACGCTGCTGGCCCGCATGGAGAACGACCGCGACCGCCTGGTGGTGATCATCGCCGGATACGACGGCGAGATCGACCGCTTCCTGGCCGCCAACGACGGTCTGGCCTCCCGCTTCGCCAAGCGGCTCCAATTCCCGTCCTACACCGCCGAGGAGCTCGGCGCGATCGGCGAAGTGGTTGCCTCCAAGCGGGATTCGGACCTGACCGAGGACGCGTTGACCGCGCTGGTCGACACCTGCCGGCGGCTCTACGAGATGGAGAGCACCGACCAGAGCGGGCAGCCCCGCCGCGGTGTGGACGTGGCCGGCAACGGCCGCTTCATCCGCAACCTGATCGAGGCCGCCGAGGAGGAACGCGAGTTCCGGCTGGCCAATGACGATTCCATCGATCTGAGCGCCGTCGACGAGTCGGTGCTCATGCGGATCGAAGGTCCCGACATGAAGGCCGCGCTGAGCACCCTGCTCTCCTCGCTGAACCTGTCGTCGGCCGCCGACTGAGGGGCAACTGAACTGTGAACGACTTTCCGCGGGGAGCGGGCGGCTATCAGCCGGGCGGAAATGGCGGGAACCCAGTCGGGGACGGGGGCTACCCCGGAGACGGGCGGCACGGCCGTCCGCCGAGCGGTTATCCGCAGGGTGGTCCGGGCGGCTACGGCCAGGGCGGACCACCAGAATATGGACAGGGCGAGCCGGGCTTGGGGCCCGGTGGACCCGGCAACTTCGCGCCGACCGGTGGGGCGAGCGGCCATTCACGCAGTGGGGACGGCGATTTCGGCCGTGGCGAGTTCTCGCACGGCTCGAACATAGCCGCGCCGCCGCGACCGGCGCGTCCCCCGGCGGCGCAGTTCGCACCAGAGCCAAGGGAGCCTCGAGGAGAGAGCGCGCAGCCCTCAGCGGACCGGCCCGCGACGAATGCCGTTGCAGCCGAGCTGCGGTCGGATGATCTGTGGCTGCTGCGGAATCTGCCGCTGCGGCTGGTGATTCCGGCCGCGTTGATCGGGGTCGCCGTGTCGCTGGTAGTGGTCGCGGTGCACGCGCCCTGGTGGGCGGCGCTGGTGGCCGGGCTGGTGCCCGCGCTCATCGGGCTGGTCCCGGTGGCCGGGACGCCGATCGGGCTGCGGCTGGGGCGATGGGTCGCGTATCGCTGGAAGCAGGCGCGGCGCGCGAGTCTCGACGAGAACGCCCTGGTCGACGTCCCGCTGCCGGATGGCGGCAGCTGCGGATTGCGCTGGGACGGCAAACTGTTGACCACCATGCTGCGCATCGATCCGCCGCCGGACACGCTGACCTTGCTGCGGCGCGGTTCACTGAGTACCGATCAGCTGTTGCCGCTCAACGAGATCGCGGCCTGCCTGCGGCAGTACGATGTCGAGCTGCATTCGGTCGATGTCATCAGCACCGGCACCCGCACCGCCAGCACCGAGGCGGTGATCTCCGGCTACGCGGCCAGCATCGCACCGCTGGGCCGCCTGTACGACGAAATCCTGGGCCCACTGCCCGCCATCGCCCACCGCACCATGTGGCTGGTGCTGCGCCTGAATCCGCTCGACAACGCCAAGGCCGTAGACAATCGCGGCGGCGGCCCGGAGGGCGCGCTGCGCTCAGCCCTGGTCGCCACCCGCCGGGTCGCGAATCGCCTTGCCGGGCACGGTATTACGGCGTCGGTGCTGACAACATCGGAAATGACGACCGCGGTGCGTGAGCTCACCCGCGGTATTCCCGTCGGCGAATTCACCGAGCACCCGGACAACCTGGAGCACAACGGGGTTCACCTGACGAGCTACCAGATCGATCCGCAGCTGTTCAATTCCGATGGCCTGGCCAAGATCTGGGCGGTCCGCAGCCTCGCCACCACGGTGACCGTGCGCCTGCAACCCGTCCCCGAGCCCGGCGCGAAGCCCGGCCAGCCCGCGGGCATCGTCGAGGTGGACGCCCGCGTCCGCTACGACACCCCCTACGAACACGGCGAACCCCCGGTCGCGGGCCTGAAAGAGCTTCCCCGCCGCCAAATGTGGGCCCTCATGGACATCCTGTCCTACGGCGCCCAGGAGATTCGCCCCAGCGGCTACCGCGGCCCCGTGGACGTGCTCACCGACATCACCATGCCGACGGCGGGCTGCGGCCAGCTGATCGGCGCAGACGCCACCGGCAGCGGCATCGCCGTCCCCCTCATCGGCGACGGCTCCCGCCGCATCGACATCATCGCCAGTCTGCAACTGGCCCAGCAGGTCATTCTGCGCGCCATCGCCCTCGGCGCGGGCGCGGTGGTCCACACCGCCCGCCCCGGAGCCTGGCAGGCCATGGTCGCCAATGTCGCGGCCCCGCATGCTCTCTCGCTGGCCTCCTCGGTCACGCACAGCTCCCGAGGCACGGCGATCACCGGCCGCCTGCCCAGCCCGGCTGCCACCGTCATCGTCTTCGACGGCGTCCCGGCCACCGCTCCCCCGGGCTCGGCCACCGTGGTCACGGTCCACGAATCCATCTCCGCCGACTACGAACCCGACGCGGATGTGACGATCGTCCAGCACCCGGACGCGCCGCACACCATCTCCGTACACACGCCCGCCACCATGACGACCGCGCAAATGGTCACCACGCCGGCGGAACAGCATTACCTGAGCGGGGCTTTGGCCCGGCGCTGATCTACCTTGGGGGGATACAACAGCATGCGTTACGGCACAGGCCGACTCCGGTCGGCCCGCATACGACTGCGCGCGGTGGCCGCCGCCGCGCTGGCGGTCTCGGCGCTGGCGAGCGCCGGGTGCGCGTCGAATTCCAATGCGACGGCCGCGCAGACCGTCGATCTGAGCAAGCTCGACACCGGCAGTTACACGACCAAGCCGACGCCGATCACCGCCACGGACGCGGTCGAGGCCGGCCGCATGACCGAGGCGCTGCGGCTCGGGAACGCCATGCCGCTGCCCATGGAGATCGATCCCGCGCTGACCCACAACGATGGTGGTGTAAACCCCTTCACCCATATCTCGGACGTCCTTCGGGCCGAGATGAAGGGCGGCCATTCGGCGTTCGGTTGGCTCAATGAGGCGGCCTTCACCAATGATCCAGCCGGATTCGTGGCGGGTTTCGCGACGGCCGCACGCACGGACGCGGACGAATCCCTCGGGTACCGGCTCACCGATGTCGTCATGGTCTTCGACAGCGACGGCGACGCCGCCGCTGCCGCGGCAGCCGAGGGGGCCGACGGTTTCCTGGACTTCGGCTTCGGGACGGGTGAACCCGCGCAGTCGTCCGCGCACCCCGCCGCACACCTCTCGTGGCTGCCCGGCGACCAGTGCCTCGCGTCGTTCTACCCGACCGGGAAGTACCTCATCCTCACGCTGGTCAACAACACCGAGAACTTCTACGCGAAGATCTCGGATCTCCCCGATCTGATCGCGAAGTCCGACAAGACGATCGACGTCACCGCCGACAAGCTGAAATCGTTCCAGCCCACCGCCCTGGCCCAGGTCGACTCGTTGCCGGTCGATCCGCAGGGCCTGCTGCGCCTCACCCTGCCGCGCCCGGCCGGGGACCAGACGGCGCACGCGTTCGACGGCGTGCTCGACGGGCACGGAGCCCTGCACACCGAATCCGATGTGGTGCTTGCCCGCTCGTTGTACGACAAGGCCGGGGTGGACGCGGTCGCCTACGGCGCGGGAGCTCTGTACCGGACCCGGGACGCGAACGCGGCGAAGGACTTTGTGAAGTCCAACGTGGACAAGTTCCTCCACCGGATCGATTCGCCACCCGGGCTGCCGAGCGCGTTCTGCGTGAAGTACCACGGCCCCGATGTCCATGCGTTCCCGTTCACCTGCTCGGTCGTCTATGGACGATTTGTGGCGACGGTGTGGTCTCAGCAGCAGCAGGACGTCTTCCAGCGCATCTCCGCGCAGTACGCCATGCTCGCCAATGGGAAGTAGGGGAATCATGAAGCGTCTCGGTGCTCGCCGCGGTTGCGGCAGAACAGTTCTCGGAGCGGTGTCCTTCGTCGTCGCGGCCGCCGTGACCGCGCCCGCCCTGGCCGGATGCGCCGGCGAGGTGTCCGGTACCGCGGCCGCCGCGGAGGTCGACGTCCGGCAACTCCCGGTCGGCAACTACCCGACCGACCCGCTCGACGTTCGGATGACCTATAGCCACAGCAGCGGCGAGGGATATGCGATGGCCATCGCGCGCCTCGCCGACAACATGGTCATCGGAGCGGACATCGACCCGTCGTTCAACCACAATCTGCTGTCCAAGTCGCTCACCTCGGCATCCAGTACCTATGCCATACTGGCCGACCCGGTTCGAACGATGCTGGACGCCAGTGACATGGTCTATGGCTACTCCACCGCCTCCAGCACCAAACCGCTGGGCAAGTCCAGCGGTTTCAGCCTCTCCGGGAACTTCCAGCCCTTCGGCGGCGCGGAGGTCGATCCCACCGCCAGTTCGTTCAACCTGACCGTGATCCAGTTCCCCGACCAGCAGAGCGCCCAGACGGCCGGACGGGACATGGAGGCCGCCGACTTCAACGTGGCCCCCGACCAGAACGTCCACGTCACCCTCACCGGGAACCCCGCCGCCATCGCCCATTGGCGGCCCGGCGTCCCATCGCTGGCGGCCGTCTTGACCGACGGCCCGTACGTGGTCGACCTTTTCGTCCAACAACCCACCGCCGACCTCGACGGCTTGCGCGGCCTCGCCGACAAGATCCTCGCCGCCCAACTGCCCGTGCTCGACCGCGCGCCCGCGCTGTCGGCCAAGGACATCTACCGCCTGGATTACGACCCCGACGACATGCTCCGCCGCACCCTGCACCCCAGCTCGTTGATCAACCCCAACCCGGACGCCGAGATCACCCACACCGCCCGCGGCTACCTGCACTACGTCGACGACCAGACAACCTGGAAACCCTTGCTGGACAACAACGGCGTCGACCGCATCTCGGAGGCCGACAAGGGCAGCCTCCTCTTCCGCGCCCGCGACCCCAAGTCCGCCGCCGCCCTCTGGACCGCCATCACCGCCCTCACCCCCACCCCCGCCGAGGCCCCCGCCAAGGTCCCCGACGTCGCCTGCGCCGACAACCACGACGACGCCAACAACTCCAACAAGGACTACAACGCCTGGAACGTCGCCGACAGATACATCTGCACCGTGCGCTACGACCGCTACGTCGCCCGCGTCGCGAGCAACCAGCTGATCGACGCGCAGCAGAAGGCGGCGGCACAGTACGCCCTGCTCGCGAACAGTCAGTACTTGTGAGATGCCACCCAGCCGATTGACATGGTGCGCCTCACATCCATACCTGCCAGTACACTCTGCACACCAGAAGCAAGGTGACACTGGCTATTCGGCTTCGGCGGGGGGAATGCTCGACATGCGTCATGGCTATGGCCGACTACGGTCGGCCCGCATGGGGGTTCGCGCGGCTGCGGCCGCGGCGCTGGCGGTTTCGGTGTTGGTCAGTGCCGGGTGCGGGTCGGAATCCCTTGCGGCAAAGGAAGTAACAGTCGATCTCAGCAAGCTCGACACCGGCAACTACCCGACCAAACCACAGGACCCGACCACCTCGGATCCCGCGACGCGGGCTCGTATCCTCGAGGCGGTGCGGCTCGGCAATATCCTGCCTCTCGCTTCCGAGATCGACCCGGCCCTTTCACACAACGGATCCGGCACGAACGTCTTCACCGGTCCGAACTCGTTCGACGGCTACCTCAATACCGATCATTTCGCCGATGACACGCCCGGATTCATTACCGGGTTCGCCACCAGCGGACGTCCTGCGGAGGATGTCTTCGTCGGTTACACGCTGACGAATGCCGTCCTGATCTTCGACAGCGACAACTCCGCCACTTCCGCAGCGAATGCACTCGCACGTACCGGCATGGTGCTGGAGGTGCCGAACACTACGTCCAATCCGGTGCAGTCGAGCCAACATCCGACCGCCCAGATGATCTGGGCTCCGGCGGAACAACGGTTGGCATCCTGGTATCCCACCGGGAAGTTCGTCATTTTCACCATGGTCAACCAGATCGAGAACCTCGTCGTCGAGAACGATCTCCACGTTGCACCCGAGCCAGCACCGATATCGGTGGCCGACAAGGCGATCGACGTTATCACCGACCGGTTGAAGAATTTCCAGCCGACACCGCTAGACAAACTCGCCGGACTTCCGCTCGATCCCGACCGCATGCTCCGGCTGACCCTGCCACGCCCTGCGGGTGATCAGACCGCTGCGGCGTTCACCGGAACTCTCGATCAGCACGGCACGCTCCACATCGTAGGCGACACAACCGTGTATAAGCCGCTGTTCGAAAAGACCGGGATGGATCTCGCCGGTTACGGTGCGGGAATCCTGGTTCGAACCAAGGACGAGGCTTCGGCTCAAACCTTTCTCGACGTCACATCCACTTCCCGATTCAAGCATCGGATAGAGCCGCCGACCGGACTCCCGACTGCAAAATGCGTGAAGTATCACGGCCCCGACGACCGCGCGGCACCATTCACGTGCTACGTGACGTACGGGCGGTATGTCGCAACGGTGTGGTCTCAGCAACAACAGGATGTGTACCAACGGATTTCCGCGCAGTACGCCATCCTGGCGAACAACAAATAGGGGGCTTGTTGAAGAGGCTTGTCGCTCACCGCTTCGCTGGTAGAGCAGTCGTCGGAACGATCGCCGTCCTTCTAGGCGTGGCATCAGTCTCGGGATGCGGGAGCAAGACATCCGGGAGCCCGATCGCAGGCGAGGTCGATGTACGACAACTCGCTGTCGGCAACTATCCGACCGACCCACTCGATGTCCGCATGTCCTACCAGCACAGTGGTGCCAGCGGGAAGAAGATCGCCCTGGCACGGCTCGCTGATAATGTCGTCATCGGCGCCGACGTCGACGCGAAGTTCAGCCACAACGTTCTAGCGCTGTCATTGGACTCGACCAATGCGACCCTGAATTCGGTGCTGGCCGGTGCGGTGCAGCCCGTATTGGAAAGTAACGGCTTCATTTTCGGCTTCTCGGCAGCCGCGAGCACCCGCTCGCTGTCCGCATCACGCCTGCGCGATCATTCGGGCAACTTCAATCCATTCAACGGTGCCGCGGGTGATCCGGAAGCAACCGCCTTCAATGTCACTGTGCTGCAGTTCCCGGACCAGCAACGAGCACAGGCCGCCACCGATCAAATGGAGGCCGCCGACTTCGCGGTCGCGGCAGATCAGAACGTTCGCGTCACGCTCGCCAAACAGCCCAACGCGAAAGCCCATTGGCGACCCGGTGTCCCTTCGATGGCTGCCACGATGGCGTACGGGCAGTACGTCGTGAATGTCTATGTGGCACAGCCCAAGCCTGATCTCGATGCGCTTCGTGGACTCGCCGAGCAGGTCTTCGCGGCGCAGCTGTCACTGCTCGAACGGGCACCCGCATTGTCGCCACATGAGATATTCCGACTCGACTACGACCCTGACGCCATGCAGCGTCGGACGCTGCATCCCAAGGGATGGCTCAACCCCCACCCTATCGACGAAGCGACCCACACCCCGCGAGGCTATCTCCACTACGCCGACGATCAGGTGGCCTGGAAACAACTGCTCGACGACAACGGCGTCGACCGGATATCGACCGCCAGTAGCGGTGGCTTGCTATTCCGCGCTCGTGATGCCGAGTCCGCTGCCAAGCTGTGGTCCGGAATCAACAGCGCGGCAGGTGCAAACGCCGAAGCGCCCGCCAATGTGCCCGACGTCTCCTGCACCGCGAAACCCGGAGACGAATCCGGCGCTTCATGGTGGGCCTCCAACGTCGCGGGAACCAGCACCGCCTACGTCTGCACCCTGCACTACGACCGCTACGTCGCCCGCGTGGCCGGACTCCAATTGGTCGACGTGCAGCAACGGGCCGCAGCACAGTACGCCCTGCTGGCAAATGCTCAGTACATGTGAGGAATTGGGATGAACATCGGACCGGGCACCATCATCCGCGGCTACAGCATCGAACGCGTCCTCGGCGCGGGAGGCATGGGCACGGTGTATCTGGCCAAGCATCCTGAACTGCCGCGCTGGGACGCGCTGAAGGTCCTCAGTCCGCAGTTCAGCGCGGATCCGGAGTACCGGGCACGATTCGAACGCGAAGCGAATCTCGCCGCGGCCCTGGATCACCCCAATATCGTCTCGATCTACAACCGCGGCGAGGACAACGGTCAGCTTTGGATCGCGATGCAGTATGTCGACGGCATCGACGCGGCGGCTGCTGCCGAAAGGAATCCGCAGTCGATCACGCCTTGGCGCGCGTTGCATATTGCTACCGAGGTGGGGCGCGGCCTCGATCATGCACATCGCCGAGGCCTGCTGCACCGGGACGTGAAGCCCGCCAATTTCCTGTTATCGATGGGCGACAACGGTGAAGAAAGAGTGCTGCTCACCGACTTCGGCGTCGCCAAGTCCACCGAGGACACCAACGAACTCACCCAGGCCGGTGCCTTCGTGGCCACGATCGCCTATGCCTCACCCGAGCAGCTCAGCGGGCACCGGCTCGATCATCGTGCCGACATCTACAGCCTGGCCTGTTCGTTCTTCCGACTGTTGACAGGCCAGAATCCCTACCCGGGTACGCAACCGGCCGTGGTCATGATGGGTCACCTCAACGAGCCGCCGCCGCGGATCAGCGCGGTCGATCCCACTCTTCCCGCAGCTGTGGACGAAGTGATCGCGGTCGCGATGGCAAAGGATCCCACCGAACGATTCGATACCTGCCATGAATTCACGACTGCTCTGAAATCCGCTCTCGAGTACGGAGTTTCCGGCCTGTCCATGACGACAGTGCCTCACAGTCGGTCCACCGTGCACAGTGAGCCTCCGTCGTCGGTATCCGGGATCGCCCCGAGATCCGTGGCCCGTAAACGGCCCTGGCTCATAGGCGGAGTCGCCGCTACCGTCATCGCAGTGGCCGCAGGGGTGGGCGTCTGGGCGACGCAGTATGATTTCACCGCATCAGCGCCCGGGAGCCCGATAGCCGATGCCCGCGCACAGAATCCAGCCTTCAACGGGAAAACCATTGTTGTGCTGGATATTTCAGGTGTGAGCGGCCACTCTGCGACCATGGATGTCCAGTTGAAACCCGGACCTCAATCGAAGTTCCTCGAGGATTTGGGCTTCAATTACAACCCCAATTTTCTTCGCAGCGGCGATGAGCCGAACCCCCGGCCGATCACATCGGGGTCGAGTACGCAGTTCGACGCGATGCAGCCCATCAATTCCGGCTATCTCGTCGCCGTTCGCAGCGATACCGATGCCGGCGGCGGAGGGTTGGTGAACCTGCCGTCTGCCGTCACGGGTAGCAAGGCTTCCGTCATCGTCCTCGACGACCCGTCCGCAGTTGCCGCGATCCGTCAATGGTCGGACAACTCCGAACAGGTCCTCCTCGACAAACTGTTACCGATTCTGCGTAAAAGCGTGAAGTAGACGCGGTCTGGCTACTTTGGGCATGGCTTGTCGCAAAGCGGCGGCAACGTATCCCAGCTCTTCTGTGCGTCCTCCACGGACAACGTGGGACCGGAAATCAGCGTGCCCACGATCGAGTATGGCGCCAGGCGGGCTCTCGTTTCGAGCCCGAGAATCTGTGCTGTCTTGATATCCGGGATGCTGTACCGAATTCCATTGTCGGCGACGTAGTACAGGCCGTCTCGCTCCTGGCTGCCTGGCTTGGCGCCGGTCGCCTCCACGAATTCTCCAGTTGACGGTGGAACGTAGACCCCATTGAGTCGGACACCAGCGGTGCCTTCAGCCGTCGCGAGCGCAACCGGTGCCTGCGAGTCGCTCAGCGGCCAGCGCGTGCCGAGCAGCAGTCGCACCGAAGCCCAATCGGAGGGGCTTTCCGTAACATCCGACTGATCCTTGCCGAAACCATCTTTCTTCGCCCAGGTGATGCAGGCAACCGGGTTCTCGGCCGCGGAAATGATCTTCGGTGGGACGCTGGGGAAATCATCGACGGGCAGCCCCGGATCATTCTTGTCGTTCGCGTGTTTCACCGGGATTCCCGCGATCATGTCCGGAGTCACAGCAGTGAAGCCGTCAGGATTTTGGTTCTTCGTGTTAGCGATGGTAATGAATTGAGCGGTGAACAGAGATACCCGCTGAATCGCGTTTTCCAGCACGACATATAGATCCGACCGGCCCGAACCATCGAGTGCCGCAACCTTGATGATGCTGCCGACCTTAACGGTGCTCAAGCGACCCGGTCCGTCATTTTCACCGGAGTGCGGGATCGTCGGAGCAACCAGTGGTGGCGCGGTGACTCCCGCGCCCACCAGATTCGCCGAAACCGGTCGCGCGGTGGACAGATCGAGTACCTGCGCGAGGGCTTTCTGCGTCACGGGATCGTTGTCGGGGTTGACCTCGGCGATCTTGCCGTCGTAGATCAGATACGTGTGGACCAGGTCTTTGTTCTTGTCGTCGGCCCTCTTTACCAGGACCGCGGACCCAGGATCAACTGCTTTGATGTGGTCATTGAGGTGCAGGCTCCCGGCGATGACCGTGGTCTCCGCTCCCGTCGACGACGCCGCTCCACCGGATGCCGACAGCGGAATTTTGTCGCACAGCGTCCACTGAGATCGGTCACCTTGTCCACTGCCAGGCAAAGCGGCTGGAACACCGGGGATTCCGCGAATAGGACCACGTGGGACCGAGCTGAGCTTGCTGTCTTTAACCGAGGTTGGAGACTCGCTGGTGCCCGAGAGCAATCGTGCCGACGCGAGATTCAGCGCCGGATACAAGGTCATCTTGTTCTTGTCGTCCTTGTCCCGCACGACGACATAGAGGGCACCACTGTCTTTGCCCATGACGATATTCGCGTTGCCGATGGAACCCTGTGGACGAATGAAGGCCATGATGGCCGCGCCCGCAACCACGAGCAGCGCGAGAACCGCTCCGACCATCAGCGATCGGAACTGGGACCGCATCGGATCGTGCAACATCCGCACGTCGCGGCGTACCAACGCGTGATCAAGTCGGCGCAGCAGGAAGCGGTACCCATTGACCTGGGCACGGGTGCTCAATTGAGCTGGCACTGACCAAATCCTCCGTCGAACCGGGAACTGCGGACACGTAGATTACTGGGCGCAAGCCGACGACAGCGCACCCCGTCCATGCAGGCGGGAGTGCGCTGTCGTGAGCCGCCTCGATGTTTTCTCGCTAGGCGAAGGACTGGCCGACCTTGCTGTCCGCAGCAAGGGCGTTGTTCAGTGCGCTCTCGACGGCCGAGGCAACAGCGTCCAGCGTCGAGAGGCACTTGTCGGCGTATGCATTGTCCCAGTGGGACTTCGCGGCGACGACGGCCTCCAGCGCACCGTTCTCCGCGCCGCTGGCCGGGTTCGACCACGCCTGCTTCAGTCGCTCGCAGGCCTGGCCGAGGTCACTGGAGGTATCGATCGCCGACGTGCCGTCACCCGCAACAGCGACCAGGTCCTTGTGAAACTGCCGAAGATCCGCCACGAGGGTGGTCATTCCGGCCTTGTCGTAAAGCATGTGGGTTCCTTTCCAAGCATCCGAAAGTTGAGGTGGGGCTATCTGCTAGCCGAGGTTCGTGAGGGCCTTCGAGAACTCGTCCTTGTTGGCGATGTCCGTGTGCGAGAACACGTCCGTACCCTGGCCGACCTTGTCCTGGAATTCATCCATGGCCGCATTCAGCTTCTGGGACTCGTCATCCCAAGCCACCGCGGCGGCGTTGAACGCGTCGGCCGCCTCACCCGCGAAGCTGCCCTTGGACGAGTCCACCCGGTCGGTGATCTTGCGCAGGATGTCCTTGATCGAGGCGACTACGTCCGCCATGTGGCTCTGGGCCGCCTTGGCCATTTCCGCATCATTTGCAACCATCGTCTGTACCTTGCCTTTTCTTGGGAATGGATAGGCGATGCGTTGCGCATCACCGGTTTCGGGTAGGTCTGCCGCGTGGGGTCACAGATGACTCACGACAGCCACCTCCCCCCGGGCAGCGAGTCGATCAGAGCCGAGATCGACTGCGCGATACGGTGATCACTGCCCGGTGTCAGCGTGGACCAGAGTTGCTGGTCCGGGGCGACCCCCGGTGCGGCCACGATGCGGCCCCGTGCGGTGTCGTAGACCGCTACGGCTCCGGGCGATCGGTCTGTGAGGCCATCGGCGTAGGCGTAGGCCACGATTTCGGCGTAGGCGTGGGTGGCGGAGAGGGCGAGGCCGTAGGCGGTGGCGTCGGTGTCGGGGACGCCCAGGTTGTAGACGGTGCTCGCGTAGTCTTCGGAAGTTGTTGCGGTGTCGAGGCGTTCGGCCAGATCGGCGGACTCGGCGCTGAAGGCGGCCAGGTCGGCGGGTGGGCAGGGGCCGAGGGCGTCGAGGAGGGGGCGGGCCAGGGACGGGCCGGAGCCGTCGGACCACAGGGGGTGGATGTCGAGGGTGTCGCCGCGGCGGATGGCTACGGCGTGGTCGTCGGCGCGGCGGGTGACGCACACGCGGATGGGGCCGTCGGCGGTGTGAACTCGCATGGCTAGCTCATGGTCCGGCTGGGCCAGGGTGAAAAGCGCTGTGGCGGTGTCGGTGTCGACGTCACCGTGCGCGTCGACGATGCGGCGGCTGCGTAGGTCGGCGCGGGCCAATTCTTGCGCCTGCTCCCACTCCGAGTACGACTCCTGTTGCGGGCCAATGGATAGCACCAGGGGCAGGGTCTGCACACCTAGGTGTCCGGCGAGTGCGATCACGCCATCGTTGGTGAGGGTCGTCACGACGCCGCCTCCCCGCGATTGCCGGAATCCGCGGCACCCGAGGCGCTTTCGGATCCGGTACTGCCCGCGTTGAAGGCGATGTCGACCGGGGCGCGCTGTGCGGCCGGGTCGACGCCGCCGAGCACGGCGGGTGCGACCTGCATGCCGGAGGTGAGGCCCAGCTCGGCATCGCCGGTGGGCGCGCCCACGAGTCCGGCGCGTGGGATGTGTTCCTCGTCGTCGGACTGGACCGCACCGCCCATGCCAGTGGGAGCCATGGCCGTGCCGGACTGTTGGACCGTAACCGGCTCTGTCACAACGCGCTGCGTGGTGGACTCCTCGGCCTGAACGGTCGTCGCGCGGAGCTGGGTCAGCGGCATCGGCGTCAGGTTGAACGAGTCGAGGGACAGCGTCGGGAGCGAGGGCGTCACGGGCGTCGGCGTTTCCGGGGTGTCCACGGGCGCGGCCGGTTGCTCGGTCGGCGTCAGCCCGGCGGTCACCTGCGGCGGCGCTTGATGGTCCCAGGGCTTGGCCAGTGATTCGGTAGCGGCCTCGTAGGTCCGCATCACCCGCGCCGCTTCGGCTTTGGCCTTCTCGGCGTCGGTCTCGACTCCCGCCAGTCCGCCCAGCAGCGGCAGACCGGCGGCGAGGCCGAGATTCTGCATCAGCTGCTGAAGGTCCTTGAGCTTCTCGACCTCATCGACATCGGGCATGGTCAGCTTCGCGAGTTCATATGCGGCAGCGTGCGATTCGGCCTGTGTCGCATTACCGGCGGCGGCAGCCGCGGACGCACCGAGCCAATCCCGCAACGCCTTGATACGTTCGATGAACGGACCGCTGTTCTTGGATTCCCAAGCGCTGTCCAGGATTACGAGAATCCGCTCGTACTCGACAGCGGCAGCAGCGAAACCCGCGCTCAATCGCGTCCACGCGAGACCGGCCTCGGCGGCGGGTACCGCACCGGCACCCGTCACCAGGTCACGCGCCAGCTGCTCGGGCGGCCGGGATTCCCAAACCGTCTCGGTGAAGCCAGGTTTCGTCGGTTCCAACATCGGGGAAGGTCTCTCGACTCAGCCGACGAAGCCTAGGACAGACTGCTCCTCGACCTGCCCGAAGGCGTCGAACTGGCTACGCAGCGTCGAAGCGAGATTGCGCAGTTCGGTGACGCCATCGCCGCCGGAGGCCACGAAGGACGCGGCCACCGCGTTGAGCGTCTGCGCGGCGCGCTGTGACACCTCGTCCGCTCCGGCGGGTGCGAAGTCGAGCTTGACCTGCTCGACGCCCAGTCCGTTGGCGATACGGTCGGCGAGCGCGTCCAGCTGGGTCGCGGCGTCGCGTGCGGTCGAGGCGTCGAAGCGCAGACCGTCGAATGCGTTGGTGCTCATGCCAATCCTCCTGTTACCCCTGGCAATTCAAGTTCAGAGTGTGAGCGCCTTGTCCGGCGGCTCTTCAATGGCTTCGATGGCGCCGACAACCGGCAGGACCACACCCTCGATGACACCGACCACCTCGTCGCCGTGCGCGCCGGTGACCAGGCCCGAGCGGTCCGAGGTGGACTCTTCGTCGGCGGCGCCGGCCCGACCCGCGGCACCAGCGCCCGAAGCCATCCCCGGCGAGGTCGTGGCGGTGGTGCGGCCGGTCGCCTCGGTGGTGGTCTTGGGAACTCCGGAGCCGGAGGTGACCTCACCGGTCGGGATCCGGCTGGTGCCCGGTGTGTTCGTCGGTGTCGTGGTGGTGGGCGTACCGCCGAACAAGGCGCTGATCGGGCTGCCGCCGCCACCGTCGGTCTTGGTGGTGTCCGGGCTGTCGGTCTTCGCAGGCTCGTCGGTCTTGGTGGTGGTGTCCGTGGGGGTGTTGGTCTTGGTATTCGTATTGGTATTGGTGTTTGTGTTCGTATTGGTGTTGCTGTTGGTGTTGCTCAGAGCCGAACTGATGTCGCTGACGCCGGTGGAGACGACCGACGCGCCCTTCTCGACCAGCTTTTCCGCGACCGTCGGCGCGACGCTGGCCATGGGCTGCAGCGCGGTGCCCACCATGTTCACCAGATCCGCGATATTGGACGCGATCGGCGCACCCGCGATCATGATCTTCGTTCCGGCCGCGGTGATCTCGGCGGTGCTGCCCGCCAGCTCGGCGCTGGTCTTGGCCGCGATGGCCGTGCCTTCCGTGATCGCGTCGGTCGCGGTCGCGATCAACCACGGGATGCCGGCGGGAGTCGCCAGCATCGCGATGCCCGCGGTCACGTCCGCGACGAATTTCGCGATGACAGCGCTGATTTCGGCATAGCCCTCGGCGACGATGGCCTCGGCGCTCAGCAGGATTCCGTGTTGCTGAGCCCCCTGCGCGGCCACCTCGACGCTGTTGGCCTCGACCGTCTTGCTCTTGTCCTCCGCAGCATTGGCGGCATCGCCGGTCCACGTGTTCATGACCGTGCTCGTCGCCGACTTACTTTGCGACACAGCGGAAGTCAGCGCACTGATCAATGAGGTAATAATGGTCGCCGGGTTGAAACTGCTGTTGCTCAGGCTCCCCGTCCCGAACGACTGCAGCAAACTGACGACCGGCTGGATCAGGCTCGTCACGTCGATCGTCGGCAGCGTGGGCATCTGTATTCCCGACAGATCCGGCAGGCTGATCGACGAAAGTTGGGGCAGCTGCGGCAATCCCAGATTGCTCAATACATCCGTGACCGGCGTATCGAGGTACTGACCGATCGGACTGCTGCGGAGCTCGTCCAGAACGGTCGGATTCGACGGGTTGGTCACAGCACCGTCGATAGGAAGCTCGCCGCCGAGGTTACTTCGTTGGAGCCGTAGGCCCCGACAGCCGCGTACGCCGTGGTCGCGGTGTCCGCGTGGACCGCCGCGATTTCCGCTGAGGACAGCAGGTAGTTACCTTGCGCGACAGCGAATGCCGCCAGGAACTCCTGCCCGATCAGTCCGAACACCGGCACCGCCTGCGCGAGCGCGGTCGCCACATCGGCTCCGGCTGCCCCCGCGACCTGCGCGGCGATGCCCGCCTTCTGGGTTCCGTACGCCAAGATGGGCGCGAATTCCGCCGCCACATGATCGGCCATGAGTGTCCCTCCCACTACCTATGATCTTGCTCAGACTACAAGTGCGAAAATTCTTGTGCCAGACCGCAAGATGCAAACTCTGGCTCAAAGTTCCGTTAACAGACCGGCCTAGCCGGCCATCTCCTCGTTGAACCGGTCGACGACCTCGGCCCGCCGCTCGAACGCCCGCCGCGCCGCCTGCGCCGCCGTCGTCACCACGGCCTGCTCGAACTCGGCCGGCGTCATCCGCGAAACAGCGCTCGTGAACTGCAGATCCTTGAGCGCGCCGTTGCCGTCGACTTCGGCAGTCACGGCCCCGTCCTCGGAAGTCTCCCTCCCTCGAACCGCCGCCATCTGATCCGCCAAGTCCTGAAACCGATACAGCTGCCGTCGAACCTGCTCCTGCAGCTCATCCATCGACGAGACCACGAGCGCCCCCTCTCACACCGTCCTGAGCCAACTCTGCGGCTCAGTATCGTAGTCCTGCTCTTCGACGATTTCTTGTCGAGCTACGTCGGCCTCGGTGGGGAGGTTGGCTCGGTTGATGCTTTCGGCATCAAGACCTGCCTCTTCGAGTTGCTTACGGAGTGCGAGACCAGCGCGGTTGGCAGCTTTTTGACAGACCCGGAGGATCTCGGCGGCAAGCTGCTGCGGATCCCGATGCAGCTCAGCCGATTCAACCTTCACTGCCAACGGAAGGCCCTGGGTGGTCGCACGCACCCGAATCGACCCAGACGTATTGGCAACTACCAGCGAGGCCCAATCCCCCTCGCCAGATTGAGAACTGACTGCCCCCGCCTCAGTCACGGCGAACTCCCTCCCAGTTTGCTTTGCGTATCAGTACCATACGGCACCGACCTCTGCCACCGAGATTCCCGAGGTTTAGCCATCCGAGCAGCGCATTCGGCATTCACCTGACTACTGTCCGCGTTCTTCCCGTATAGCCTGCACGACGGCGGCAACGCGACTGTTGATCGCCGTCACCATCCGCTTGGGATCCGCCGACACCGCGACGTACGGCAGCTCGTCACCGCCGATGATGTATCGACCGTCTCCCTCGACATCCCGCCAGTCGAGATGGCGAGCGGTTATGCCGCGTGGACCGAACTTCGAGATGCCTTGGATCACTTCGATAGTCCCCATGCATTCCATCGGCGCGGCGAGAAAACGCTTCGCCCGCTGACCGATCGAATCCTCGAAGACGTTGTCGATCAGAGTTGAGCGGTATTCGTCGTAACCGCTGTCCGCCGCACCGGGCGTCTGGAGTGTGATGTCGGGCTGACTCCCCGCTCCCACTTGCGGTAGGGCGGCGACGACCATTTCAGCCAAGGCCACCGGGTCACACTCTGCGACCGTGAATCCCCCACTGTGCAGGTAGGTTTCACCCGGCAATTGCTCGATCAGAAATCCGTAGGACCCACGCCGCAGTGCGATCATCCGCACCCGACCATCGGCCCGGCCAGGATCACGGCCGTCGAATCCATTGACGGTGATCTTGATATCCGGTTCGGCGATTGCGTCGGACAGCAGATCCATCCGCCCGGTCCACCTACCCCGCAGACGCTCGTAAACCTCTCGTTTCTCTCGAAGATAGTCGTAGTACATGGGGGTACGGCTGGTGTAGAGGAACGGAGCGGGCATTGCTTCGTCCCTGGCCTGCTCCCACAGCACCACGAACTCGAGATCCTCGAAACGCAGATTGGTCACTGTTCCGCCACCGGTCGGACCGCTTCCGGAATGCCCTCGAACACGTCATCGAGGTTCTGTCCGGACCTGAGGAACTCAGGCCGCTTGTGCTCTTTGCCGCCAGCCTGTCCCGCGCCGCCCGCCGCCCCCATCGGACTACCGGACATGCCGGTTCCGGAGGAAGTGCCTGTGCCCGTTGCAGTTCCGGTAGCCAAGCCCGCACGCGACGCGGTGACCGTCTCGGATTTTTCCTCTTCCGTGGCCACATTGGCGCGGGGAAACAGCTGAGTCTTCGGAGTATCTACCTTCGGGGTCGTCGGAGTGCCACCGGTCGGCGTACCGCCAGGGCTTGTCGGAGTCCCGCCAGGCGAGCTCGGATCGGCCGGAGTCGTAGGCGTCAGCAGCGAGGCGAGTTGCTGTTCCAGCTGCTGCGCAGAGGTATCCGTGGTCTTCTGGGTCGTCTGCGAGGACACCAGGGACTGGATCAAGCTAGAACCTTGCGACGCAAGCGATTCCACCATTTGGACACCGTCCTGCGCCAGGGTCGTCAACGCCGAGGTGAGCGTGGTGAGCGTCGTATCCGTGTTGGTGTTGGTGTTGGTGTTGGTGGGAGTCTGTGTGGTCGGTGTTTGCGGAGTCGTGGGCGTGTCGGTGGGAGTGGTCGGAGTATTCGGGGTCGAAGGGTTTCCGCCTGTCGGCGTACCGGATGGGCTGACTTGAGGCGTATCTTTGGGCTGATCATCGTTTTTCGGCTGGTCACCTGGCTGCGGAATCGACGGGGGCGCAGGAGCTTTCGGGGCCTCGGGCTGAGGAATAGCGACGAGCGAAGTATTGTATTCCATGATTCCAGCCACGTAATAGGCTTCGCAATCCTGCCGATACTTGGCGAGTACCATTTCCATACAATCCTGCGCGGTAGCCGCCGCGTATGTGGTATTTCGATCGGTGACCATGTAGCGAGACGTCGTACTCTTGCCGCCATTGTTATTACCGCCCTTAGGGGCAAGCACCTCGGGCGCCTTGCCAGTTGGCATCCGCTCCTTGGTCGCCTTCAACCACCCTTCGGCTTTGTAAAGCCTGTCCTCGACATCACCCATCTTGGATGTCAAGTCTGATATAGCCGATTTAGCTTTGTCGAGTGCTGCCAATGCGGCTTGCCCTGACCCATTCGACCACGAGTTCCGGAAGTGTCCATCGATGGTATCCGTGTTGAAGTTGGTGACAGCCTTGTTGAGCTCATCCTTCATCCAGCCCCAATCGGCGGCGAGTCGCCCTGGGACACCCTTGATGTTGGCCCCGAGCCCAGCCAGAGCATCCCACCCCTTGGTATAGGGATTTTCGGGCCAGGCAACTCGGTCGAGGTTGTCCTTCAGGTCGATGTGCGAGTAGTCGTACGCCTGCGTCCGCTGCCTGCCGGAGTGGTTCGTGTTGTACTTCTCAACAGGTTTCGGCGTGGGCACCTTACTGTTGACCTTGGAGTAGTCCGGCCCCAGGCCAGCAGGGTTGGTCAGTTTGTCAGGCATCTTCTGATTCAGGAACCCGGCGATCGACTCGTCTTCGGCGTTCTTGAATTCCTTGATTGCCGCCTTGAATTTTTCCGACAGGTCCGTGACAACGGTGATATGTCCGTTGAGCGCACCGCCCAGGTCGGTGTCAAGCTTCCGGAATCCCTCCGCCCACGCCTCTCCCGAGTTGAATTCATCAGGCGGACCCGCGAAACTATCGACATTTCGCGATCCCAAGAAGGACTGGACCGTCAGCAGGTGCTCGATCAGTGTGCTGCAGGCACTGATCGCCGTCGACGCCACCTTGGCGTTGAAGTCCACTTTGCTAGTGTCGACCATCCGGGATCCTCCCCCACCTATGACCTACATCGGAACTGCCGCAGGCACTCCAGCCCTAGGCGACCTTATCTTGCCGAGTGTCTTCAGGTTTCGCCACCGTCGGCCCGCCGCCGACTCACGACAGGTGCCCGGCGATTACGTTCGCCAACTCCTCGGCATCCCTGCAGAGTTGATCGGAATCCACGCCATTGACGCTGTAGCCGTGCAGCTCCGATCGAGCGAAGCCATACGATGTGGGCCACACCACATAACACATCACATAGTGCTTGGCAGCAGGATCGTCGACCACAACGAATTCTTGGCCATCGATCACTCCCCCCACATGCACGGACCGCGGTGACGAATGATCGGCCATACGTTCCGTCCTGAGGAACAGGCGGGCGGAGTCGTACTGTCTACCACCCGAATTACGGTCCGTATTCCAGTCGCAGCGGTGCTGTGTCAAGGCATCGTTGTTGAGAACCTGAAGCGTGAATCCAAACCGCTGCATCTCGTCTGGCGTCAGTGCGCACGGATTGGGTAACGCCACCGGGGACGTCGGCACAGAATTCCGAGAAACATCCGTGGCCTGAACGTCCACGCTGGTGCCGGAATTCCGTTGGCTCACTGCCACGATAGCCAGAACACAGACGAGAACGATTCCCCCAGCGACAGCCGCAATCTTCAGCTTGCGATCGTTCCGAGCAACCGGAGTCTCACTCGACGTAGCAGGCGGTCGAACCTGCTCTCCATCTGGACCAAGAGCCTGACGCCCCATCACCGCCAGCTGGAGTTTGTCCCCATCCTCCATGGACAGATCCGATTTCTCGACCGCGGATGGCTTGTCCCTACCCAGCAACTCGAAGGCGGCAGGTGGGAACAAGTCGCGTGGGAGCGCCCGGCCGCGGCCGCCCTGCTCACGCAGGAAGACGCCATCCCCGGTCGTGATCAGGTCCTTGATCTTGTCGTAAGGGATGGTCGT
Organism: Nocardia sp. NPDC101769; assembly: GCF_044766925.1. Lineage (NCBI taxonomy): Bacteria > Bacillati > Actinomycetota > Actinomycetes > Mycobacteriales > Nocardiaceae > Nocardia > Nocardia sp. NPDC101769. The sequence continues at coordinate 70,893 of NZ_JBIWMX010000001.1, forward strand.
AGTGCCGGTGGTCAGGAACAGATCCAGTGAATCCTGTTGGAAGCGGGCCGATATCGGGGTGCCGGGGGACGTGTAGGCCGCGATGCTCGCATTGCGCTTGAGCATTTGGATGCCGGTGGCCAGGAGGCCCATGACGGCTGCGATCGTGAGCAGGACGAGGTAGGAAACGATGAGGCTGGAGACACTCCAGTCCGGCGAGTTGGCCGCGATGAAGATCTCGATGAAGCGGCGGGACATCAGGATCAGGGGAAGGAGGAGGATGAAGCCCCAGGTGTATGAGGAGCGCAGGCGCGCCAGGGCCAGGACTCGGCTCAGTCGTCGGGTGGTTTCGGCATCCGATACAACCGTCACTTCGAGTGGCAACTCGGTTGTCGTCGCATTGGGCGACGGAAAGGACTGGTGCGGTTGGTCCATCGATGCCCCCCGATCAATCGTGTTCTGCCCGGCACGATAACGCATGTGAAACCGCCTGGACTACTTGTCGACGGTGGGCGTCCTCACTACCGGATGCGGCGCTCGGCCGAGGTCGCCTAGTGTTCTCCGGCGTGTGGCGTCACATGGCCAGGGAGGAGCATTCGTGAGTTTTCCACGCCTGCCCGGGGAACCGGAGACGGCGGAGCGACCGCTGCTCGACTTGGAGACGGAGATCACCCGTGAGCTGGCGGGGCTGCTCGTGCCGACCTGGAAACGGCTGGATGCGGCGTTCGCGTTCACTGTGAGTGACGAAGCGGCGCAACTCATTCTGTCCGATGACCAACGCGCGGTCCAGGCGCGGCCTTCGGCGCGGGTCGTCCAGTTGTTGCGCGAGCATCGTCATCGGTCCGCGGTAGTCGGTGATGGGCCGTGGTGGCGGCTCCTGGTGTCGGTGACGAGCACCGGCGAATCGGCTATCGACCACGACTACGGCTCCGACCCCTTCCCTGATGATCACCTGTTTCCCGCGGCCGCGTATCAGGCGGATCTGCAGGTGTATCCACGCAGAACCCTGCCGGTGTGGCTCGCCGCTTACGTCGGGCATCAGAACCGCCAGGTTCGGACACCGAAAATGGCTGTTGCTCAGGCGCAAGCGGACCTCGCCTCCGGTGTCACGGCGGTTGCCGCGTCGGCGGCGCTGCCCCCCTTCCCCTTGATGTGGGCGCGCTGGGCCGCGATCTCCGCCGCATTCGTGGCGGCGAACTCTCAATGGGGACCACGGATCACGTCGGGGATGGGCTGGTTCGAGGGATCCAAACGCAGCGGCGCGACATTGCACCGACTGCCCGGAGGTCGCGCCGTCCTATCGGGCGGGGTATGGAACGCTGCCGAATTGGATGCCGTGTACAACCACGGCGTCACCATGCCGCTTCTCTACCGTGGGGCTCCCGAGTGGGTCGCCGATCCGGTCCTGAGCCCGCGCGCGGCCAATGGCCTGCTGTCGTTCTGCTATTGGTGGGACGGAAATGGCTGGTATCAAGGCGAATCACCGGATCCGATGGCCATTGGCGCCGCTCTTCCTGGTATCTGGACCAGCAAGATCACCGCCGAGATGATCGCGCAGGCACTCGATACCAACGGCATCGCGGAAATTGCGAATCTCGTCTCGGCGGCCGAGATCTACCAGATGACACGGCCACTACTGACGCGCGGGCTCGGTGATGGCGCATTCGAGACACATGACGCTTATTACCAACTGATACTCGCCGGAATCGCGAGTTAGGTTTCAGCACAGTCCGACTGACGACACTTCACATCGGGTAGCTCGGTCGAGCCGTATACGATCATCAGGGCATTGGTCGGTACCAGTACATCGGGGGGTTGGCATGACAGCAGACAAGGTCAAGGTCGAGGTCGCCGGAATGCGCTCGACCGCGGACGGGCTCGACGGTGTCTCCACACAGATCGATGCCATCCTGGCCGCGGTTGACGCCGCGTCGAAAGCCCATGACGGATGCTGGGGTGACGACGAGTACGGCAGACCGTTCGCCGATGGGGACAGCGGCTACAAGAAGCGAGCGCCCAGTCTCGAGGATGTGCTGAAGGCCAAAGCCACACGGCTGCAGCAGTATTCGACCGGCCTGAGGGACGGTGCCACCTCGCTCGAGACCACCGAAGCGAACAACACCGACGGTTTCAAGTACTGAGCGGCATCGGACAGATATGGCGAACGAGGCCGAGAAGTCCCGGCTGGCCGAGCTGCTCGAGATGGTGCAGGGCGGCTTCGCATCCGTCGCGCGGGCCCAGGAAGAACGTGCTCGGCTGACCGCGACCGCGCAGGCGGGCGGACGTCGGGTGACCATCACCGTGAATGCCGACGGAGTGGTGATCAAGACCGAATTCAGCGACGACGTAGACGATCTCCCGTTCTCCGAGATCGCGGCCGCGGTAACCACCGCCACGCAAGAGGCGGCGGCCCAGGTGCGGCAGAAGTCGCAGGAGATCATGGAGGCTTTGCAGCGCGACCAGGCGCGCATGCCCGCCATGTCCGAGTTCTTCCCCGCCATGCCCGATATTCAAACGATGATCCCGACCCCGCCCGAGGTCTCGATCGCGCCTCCCGGATCGCCGGAGCGCGATGCTCCGGATGGGTCGGCGCCCCTGTTCACCGATGTCGAGGACTGGGAGCACGACGCTCGAGCGCGCAATCGATCGAGCATTTCCGCTCCCGAGTGGTGACCAGTGTCAGGATGGACCGCGGCCGGAGACTTCCTGCCAGGCTGGCTCATGCAAGCCCTCAATTTCGGATCGGCCTATCCGAAAGGTGATGAGGAGGCACTGTTCTCGCTCGGTGACGCCTGGAACAAGGCAGCGAGCCAACTCGAGAACCTCGAACCCGAACTGAGATCGGTCACCGACAAGGTGCCGCAGTACTACGTCGGCGACGGTGCGACCCAGATCTCCGCAGAATTCGCGACGCTGTTCGACGGCAAGGACTATTCGATCCAGAAGCTGGTATCGAACCTGCACTCCTTGGGGCACGACACCCGATCCACCGCGACCACGATCGAATACACGAAGATCCAAGAAGAAGCCTTCGCGCTTCTCACCCTGTGGACCGTGGGATCTCTTATGGTCTCGCTGTACGGCAATGTCCTGGTTCCGGCGTATCTCGCTATCGCCAGGGAAGGCTTGGCGGTCTTCGCGGAATCGATGATGAAACGCATTGCACTGCTTGCCAGCCGGGCCGCATTCGAGTCCCTGGCCAAACCGCTGTCGAGAGAGATCGTCGTTCCGCTGGCCCAGCGGCTTGCACCGGCGGCCCTCCAGCTGGGCAAGGGCGCGCTGATCGGCGCTGGAATGGGCGCGGGCCTCGACGCCGGTATTCAAGCAATTCAGCTCGGAATGGGCCACCGCGACGACGGTTTCGACCTGAAGCAGACGTTCACGACCAGCATCGAATGGGGCGTCGGCGGTTTAGCCAGCGGGCTGGCCCACCCGCTGGCGGACGCGGCGCTCAAGCGGACGCTACCCGGGCTGACCCCGCGGCTCGGAGGAGTCGTAACCGGCGGTGTCAGTGGTCTCGCGGGTGCCTTCGGTATGTACGGGGCCGGGTTGGGAGTCCAGTACTACGACAAGGGGAACTGGCACGACGTCGACAAATCCCTGAGTCCACAAATGCTTGCGGGTGGCCTCGCCATGGGCGGCATGGATGCAATGAAGGCCCACGGCGGAGCTCCCCACACCGGCGAGCCCACGGGTACACAGGCCAGGGGCGTTCCGACCGACGCGCCGACAAAGGTCACGCCGGATACGAACCCGGTACACGAGAGTCCCACCGCGGCAACCGACACGGCCGCTCACGAGAACGGGCAGCAGCCGGCGAAGGCCGATCTCACCACCGACACGGACCGCCGTGCCGCACAGACGAATACGACTCCCCAGACGATAGAACAACCACGCTCCGGTCCTGTCGACCACGCTGCTGATAACACGGGCCGGACAACAGACAGCACGGCTCGGCCCGCCGACACCGGAACCAAGGTCGCGGACAGCGGTACACGTCCGGTTACGTCTAGCGATCGCCCCGGCGAGTCCGTCACTCCCAAGGATGCGACACCCGCACGCCCGACGTCCGAAAGTCCCGCAAGGGCGGCCAATGTCGCGCCCACCGAACAGAGGTCGAATCTCGTTGCGGGAGCTCAGGAAAAGGCCGCACCGACCCCGGTTACACGGACGCCGGAGGTCCGAGCACCCTCAACCGAGGTGCGCGCCGAGCCCGCCACCCAACCAACGCCGACGCGCCCTACAGACGCACCGGTTCGAACCGACACACCGGTACGGACCGATGTACCGTCCGACACCCCGCCGCGCACCAGTCACCCGCAGCCGATCACCGACCGCTCCCTCGGCGATAGAACGCCGGGCACCGCGGATGAACCGGTCAAGTCTCCATCTGACCCGACAAACGGACAGCCAAACGACCCGGGCACTCAGCCCCTCGGCGGCGATCACCAAGCACCCAAGGATGATTCGGTCGGCAACGGGCAGGATCACGCGTCTCAGCACGACCAGAGCGAACCGGACACACCGGCGCTGATTGTCACCACAACACCGCACCCCGGCGCCGAGCATCCGCTGGAGGTGCGCAACCGCATCGACAAAACCACCGGCGTCGAACGCGATCCCGAAATCACCAAGACCCGAGCCGAATTCGAGGACTTCTACAAGGAACAAAACGCCGAAGCCGCGAAACCCAGTGACGTCACGCCGCGCGATGCCGGATCCCCCACCGCCGAACCACGATACGAGGCGCGCCGCTTCAGTTACGGTCCCGACGAGAAGCTGACGACGCTCACCGTCAAGGTGCACCTGGACGAAATCGGCAATGTGCCGCCGGAACATCTGCGCGAGATCGTCGACCAACTGCACAGCACGACCGATCGCGGCTTCAACACCGGCGAACGATTGCTCAGCGGTGATCGTCTTCGCGTGGAGCTCGAATTCGTCGACGACCCCGCGGCAGCCCATCTGAAGGCCACGGTCGACAACCCGCACGAAAACGCGGATCCGCACGTCTGGAATCGCGACACCCCGCCGGATGTCCTCGCCGAGCGACTTCGCGAACACCTGGGGTTGTCCAAGGATGATCACGAGCTGACCGACATTGACCTGCGGCACATCAGCAATGACATCGCGCACGCCAACACAGACAACGCTCTCGACGGCCTGCCCGAGACACGCACCATCGGGCGGAGGCGACTGGGAGCGCTGGAGGACGAGCGGTTCCAGTGGGATGTCGAGGACGCACTTCGCGATGGCGATCGATTCATGGTGGGAGCCGATCCGCGAACCAATCCGTACGGCAGGCTGATCAACGACGGCGGACCGCACGAAGAGGTGCGCCAATACAACTGCCTCGATCAGAGCCTCTCCGCGCTGTCGTCGTTCTACGGCGATCCTCAGGTCGGCCTGCCGCGCTTCCATGACACGTTGCCCACCGGTGAGTTCAACGGGGAGGGCGAACACCGCGGGCTGAAACGCGCGATGTACTGGCTGGGCGATCACGAGTTGGGTTGGGGCCTGAACAGCCCGACTCCTGTGGTCGAACAATTCGCCTGGCTTCATGACCACATCAGCCAGCAGGGCGAGATGTCCGCTGCATTGGTGGTGAACACCTGGCACGCCCGGGATGTCGACGGCAATTTGCTGTATGAGCCAGATGGAACACCCACGCTGGATGGTTCCCATGCGACGGTCGTTGTCTATCCCAAAGGTGCATCCGGTCCGGTGTGGTGGGACCCCCAGCTTGGAACCATGTCGGATAAACCACCGCTGGATATGCAGCTAGATTCGGCATCGCTGTCTTTCATCGCCATCGATCCGAACGGAGGTATCACCGGTGCAGGAGCTACGCACTCGGGAACAGGTGGAGGAGTATCTCCGACAGGCGCACATCATCCCGCAGAACCGGGAGGTCAACCTCTATCAGACCCAGTACGCATGGGTCTGCTGGAAGGTGTTGACTCCGGAGGAACAGGCCGAGGCTCGGCAGACTCCGGGAACGGGGGGCTGCCTGATAGTCAACGCTCGGACGGGAGTGGTGACGAGTTACGGCAGCGCGAGGCACCCGATCACCTGGGGCAAGATGTACGACCAGTCGATTCTGACAGGCGAGCCGATACCGGGCGGCCAGATCTATCCCCACCGGTGGAGTCTGAACATCCAACGGACGCGGGAGGATCGAACCGAGATCGAGTACCGGGTGACAGCGACGTCCTTGACCGAGCCGCCGGAACCGACCACAGAGCTCCTGCTGACCGTGAACAAGGAAACCTTGCGCCCGCGGACGAACGTGAACGGAATCCCGGAACCGGCGAACCAGGCGATGGGCTGGGTGATCGCCAACCGACAGAACGAGATCTGGCCCGAACGACTGACCCGCGAGTACTAGAAGACACCGAGCCCGACGCACAGTCGGGGCAAGCGCACGATCAGCATGACGAGGCCGCTCGCAGAGAACTCCCGGATACTTCCGAGGCAAAAGCCACGGAATCAGAATCGGCCGCAACGGTCGGTCACCCGCAGGACGCAGCGCCCTATCTGACCGGGGAGCAAACGGCCGGACCCACACCCGACACAGGTGAGTCCAATGTTCCCCGTGACGGGTCGGAGCCCACCCAGCCGACAGATGAGGTCGACAGTCGGCCTGAAAGCCCGCCGACTCGCCACCCCGAAACCGCGGTGCCACCTGAGCGCCCGCAACAGGTGACGAGCGTCCGGGAACACCCTGTCGAACACGTAGCCGGTGCCCCAGAAATCGACGGTGTCCCAAGGGATTCCGTCGAAGGTTCACCAAAACCGGGGAAGTCGGATCCCGAAACTCCCCAGCCGGATGCGGCTGCGGGCAACGACGACGCCCGGGAGATGGCCACCCACTACAAGTCCAACTCCAAGATGGACGGTGGGCTGATTACCTTCGACGAACTTTCGCCGAAGGCCAAGCACCTCGTGAATTCGCTCGCGGAGGCCGAACACATTCCGCTTCGCCCCGGCGAAGTCGACGTCGGGCATCTCACCGAGCTGCAACAGTTCTCGGGCGTCGAACACGCCATCGTCCAGAACGCGAAGGGTGAACTGCGCCTCTTCCGCGGCGAGCAAACCCGCAGCAGGATTCCCGGCGACCTGCGCGGCGAGTACAAGTTCGTGCTGCACACGCACCCTGAGGACCGGCTTCCCGGACCGCCGTCCGAAGAGGAGCGCAGGCTCCGCAGGACCACCACGAACAGCATGCGGCAGGATCTCCAATCCAAGAACACTCCGCATATCGAGGCTGTCGTGAGCCGCGACGGACAGGTCCGTTTCTTCACCAACAAGGGCCTGCTCGATCTCCCGCCCGGTGAGTATCCAGCCGGTGGTCCATTGAACAATCGCGGATTCGTCGTCCCGGTCGAAGGCCTGGAAGCCCAGCCTGCTGTGGAGGGCCCCACGCCGCGGAACTTCTCTCCTGACACGCCCGATGAAGGAAAGCTCCACTCCGACAACTCTGATCAAGCACCCGCCAGCGGCTTGTCGCGCCAGGAGGCGCCATCCGAGCCGGGGCACACCGAAGACACTCGAGCCATAAGTCTCGACGATGCGCCGAGCCCAGAACCTTATCCGGTCGAGGCAGCTCCTGGCATCACGTCGCACCCCACAAAGCTGACGCCTGAGCTGAGCAACAACTTCGAAGAACTACGCAACAGTACGAAGAAGGTTGTCGAGGCATTCGGCGATCCGGCCCGAGCCGACCAGCTGCCGCAGTTACGCCAGGAATTGGCCACCCGTTTCGACGACCTCGGCCTACGGAACCCCGAGACCGAAACCAACGCATGGCGGCTGTTCCACGAACACGACTCCAAACTGGCTGACTACCTAGCGAAGTACAGCCATGACCTACTGCCTCCATCGGAGGAAGCACCCGCGCGGTCCCACCCGGAACCGAAGACCGCCCCCGAGCACGATGCCCCCGGCGGGACGTTGTCTTCCGACCCGCATGTCACCGACGCGGCACCGACGCCGGAGGAGAAGTTCCGCCGATTCGAGAACAACGACAGCGGCCGAGAGTACGGCGAAACCGAGCTCGGCCCGATCCGAGATGCGTTGCCGCACGACGAGCTCGAGAGTCTGCGCAGCTACTCATGGAATTCGTCCATCAATGATCTGCTCCGGACAGAGAATCCGCAGCACGAGCTGGACAAGCAAGCGAATGCCTTGCTACAGCGCAATGCGGTGAAAGAGGTTTTCGGTGGGCACTATGCACCGGACGCCGACAAACTCGAAGCGCACGTCAATCGACCGGACCTTTCCGGAGCGCAGGGTGCGGCCATCGAACGGAATAGGGAGCTCCTCGACGAAATCCTCAACGACCCGTACCGGCAGGGTGTGCTGGAAAGCATCTGGAAGGATGCCTCGCACTACGAGAAAATGCAGCGACAGCTCGGCACCGAGCCGACGCTCGATTCGCTCCGGAACTACGTCGCCACGCTCGACCGTGCGACCTCTCAGCCGCTGCCCGAAAACGTTGTCGCCGTGCGCGGTATCAAATCCGTCGAATTCATGCGCTGCCAGGACGGCGGGTTGCTCGGCGGTCGCGATCCGAAGCAGCTCGAGGGTACGGTCCAAACCGACGAGGGCTACCTGTCGACCACGCTCGGCGAGACACCGCCCGGATCTCCGCGCTACGCCCTGGATCTCGAGATTCCGGAAGGAACACCCGCTGTCTGGCTGGGCCGAGAGAGTTCGTACCCCTTCGAGGGCGAGCTTCTGGTCGGGCGGCAAATGCCATATGTCATCACCGATGTCATAGCCGAGCCGACCGGACCGAATGCGGCGGGCGCCGACTATCTGATCAAAGCGAAACTGCTGCCGAACAATCGTGAGCTCGGACCCGCCTGGGTTGATGCGGTTGATTCGCAACAGCACTCGCCGTTGAAACCCGAACCCGCGGAGCCGGCAGGCAAGCCCGGCGAGACGGAAATCAAGCCCGCCGAGGCAAGTGTGCAACCGGTCGAGGAACCAGCGGCGACTACTGCACCTCCCGAATCATCTGTGCACCCGGACCCCGAAGGCAGTACGCCGAAACCGAATGAACCGGAGCATGCCAACGAGGGCGTAGGCCGGCCCCTCGTCGATTCGGACCGACCCGTGGCACTTACCCCGCACCTGAAGAATCGCCTCGAGGAGCTCCGGGGTCACATCAACGACGTCGTCGCGGCCCACCACGATCTCGCACGCACAGCCGAATTGCCTGGGCTACGTGTGAAACTCGGCGATCTCGTCGACAAGCTCGGACTGCGCGACAAGCAGAACTGGGAAACGCCGTGGCGATTGTTCGACGAGCACGACGCCGCACTCGCGAAGTATCTCCAGCAGAACCACGAGCATCTGCTGCCGAGTCTGGAAGACCTCGCCGCGGTTCATGCCAAGTCCAGCTCGGAGTCCGTCGGCCACGAAACCAGCGACAAGCCGCACACAGATGATCCGGATGATCAGGCAGACAATGCGATTCCCGATGCGGACCGTACTGCGACGGAACTCACCCATGATGAGCAATCCGCGATACACCGGTACACCGATCCGGATGCCGACGTATTCAGCGATCTGAATCACCGCCTGCGCAGCGAGCTCGAACTCGACCCGGCGCAGCAGAAGCTCGCCGCGGATATCGCATCGGGACTCGAGAAGCTACCAGCCTACGACGGCACCGTCTGGCGCGGAACGCATCTCACTCCTGAGCAGCTCGCCCGCTACGTTCCCGGAGCGAAGGTGACCGAGCCCGCCTTCACCAGCTCCTCTCGAGATTCTCGCCGAATCTTCACCAGCAATGTCGAATTCATCATCCACTCGGAGTCGGGCCGCGATATCAGTGCCCTCTCCGCACGGCCGGGCGAGCAGGAAGTGTTGTTCAAATCGGGCACCACCTTCGAGGTGCGCGGCGTGGTCGAGGATCCGAACTCGGGGTTGTTCGGCAAGACCCGCGTCTTCCTCTACGAGTCCAGCGAACACGCACCACTCCATGAGACTCCAGCTGATCGCGTTGGGCACGAGGACCTTTCAGGAGATCGCGGCACCGAACACCTCGCCAGAGAGACCGCAGCCGGGGTGTCCTTCCACCCCGACGACACGGCCCTGTCCGACCTGGCCGGGCTGATCCCCGAAGACCCCAACCACTTCACTGCGGATGTTCACATCGACAAGGACGGCAACGCCCACATCAACGGAAGGGACTACACCCCTGAAGAATTCGGCGACCTCCTTCGCAACTCAGGTTGGGACGGCAAGAAGCCCATCCGCCTCGTCGGCTGCGACGCCGGTGCCAACGGCTTCGCCGCACGCCTCGCCGCACACCTCGACGTAGACGTCCTGGCCCCCACCAAACCCGCCTGGTCCGACGCCCAAGGCCGCCTCTACAACAGCACCGCGGAAACCCACCCGGACGGCACCCGCCGCCCCCGCATCCCACCAGACGGCGAATGGGAAACCCACCACCCCGACGGCACCAAAACCCGTGCGGCAGAAGATGGATTCGCCCCGGGAACACGCGACGAACACAAGAACGACCTCGACCCCGTCGGCGCGCGCGATCGACACATTGACGACCACGCGCAAGAGGTTCGCGACGCGGCGCGGCTCCGCACAGGTGGCCGTGACGCACTGACCTCGCGCAGTCCGGCGCGGGAGCTCACCCGCGCCGACGTCGAGCGCATTGAGCGCATCGAAGAGTTCCGCGATGATCTGAACCGACCCGGAGTCGACCCCACGGCCACTAAGGCGAAGCTGCGTAGCGAGTTAGAGAACGCGGGTGTGCTGCGGGATGACAAAGATGTCTTGCGCAACGACGGGCCAGCTATGGAACGCCGGGCGTTGATGACCGAAGCGGGTCTCGATGTCAACGCGGTGGCCGACGAGATCGGCCTGCGACGACCTCCGCCAGCGCGCACCGACAACGACGGCCTGCCGCTGCGCGGTGAGCACGCCGATCCCGCCGCGGTGCCGCGTCGCGACGTCACCTTCGCGGAGGTCGACGCGATCGTTCCGGACAAGCTGATCCACGCATTAGAGAAGTTCGGCGTGAGTAGGAAAGTCGCCGTGCAGTACATCGTCGACAACCACAACGACCGCAGCCGTCAGCGCTACCTGCCCGATCTCGAGGGTCTGGCGCGCCAGTACGGCATTCCTCATGGCGACGTACTCGTCATCGACCTGTACACGACCAAGCTCTACTACGAGGAACTAAACCGCCGACTGCGCACTGATACGGACGTCGACTCCGTCGCCGAACTGCAGCAAGCGGTCAACGAGTCCCTGAGCAAGCTCCCGCCAGCCGCGGTGCCCGAGCTGTACCGATCACTGTCCGTCCGGCCCGGGGAACTACCTGCCTTCCTCGTGAAGTACTCCAAAGGTGCCGTCACCGAATGGGAGGCGTTCACCTCGGTGGCCGGTGAGGTCGGCGGTACGTGGTGGGAGCAGCCGGGGGAGAACGTCCTGTTCAAGATCCGGGGTGGTGTGGCTTACGACATCTCCGACTTCGCCGACGGGCTGCACTACAAGGACCCGCCCAATCCTGGCCGGGAGCTGCTGTTGCCCGGCGGTATGGTCGTGCGGGTCAAAAACGTGACCCCACATGTGTTGCCCGACGGAACGACGGGCCACATCATCGAGCTCCAGATCGTCGGATCAGCCGGGCCGACCGCGGCGACGCCATGACAATAATCAGGAACAGTAGGAGATGGGTATGACGTCGGAAGAAATGGTGCCAGGTCGGGTGCGGGACATCTTCGTCACGGCGCTGACCCCGGAGACGACTCACATCGCCGCACTCCCGGATCCGCTACCGCTCGGGCACCGGATAGGGCTGGTCGCGCCTGGCGGGTCCCCCCGTGAGCGGATTCGCGTCCTTGCCGAGCACGACGAGACCGGCTACTTCCTGGACTACTACCGGGAGGGCAACGACGGAGAAACCTCCTGGCACGCCAGGGTCCGCGAGGACGGCTCGATCACGCCGCTGGAGAACCTCACATGGCGTCGGCACTTCGACGATCCCGAGCAGGCCCGGCAGGAGCGGGAGCGCGTCGCCGCCCACAACACGCGGGTCGTGGAGATCCTGCGGGCAAAGAATCTATACATGTAAACCAGAGAAACCACACAGTCATGACCTCGGAACAAGTGGTGCCTGATCCTGTGCGGGACATCTTCGTCACGGCCCTTACACGGCGGACGACCCACATCGCCGCACTCCCGGATCCACTACCGATAGGGATTCGGATAGGGCTCTTCGTATCAGAAGGGTCATCCCGCGAGCGGATTGTTGTCCGCGCCGAGCACGACGAGACCGGCTACTTCCTGGATTACTTCCAAAGAGCCAACGATGGAGAAACCTCCTCGCACGGCCGGGTCCGGGAAGACGGGTCGACCGTCCTTCTCGAGAACTACGAACAGCGTCGGATATTCGACGATCCCGAACAGACCCGACTGGATCGGGAGCGCGTCGCCGCCCACAACAAGCGAGTCTCGGAGATCCTGCGGGCGAAGCATCTATACATTTGAACCGCAGAAATCACACGGTCATGACCATCGCCGCACTCCTGGATCCACTGCCGCAGGGGATAGGAAGTCGCGAACCCTGATCGAATCCGTCGGGCAGTATCCGGCTCAATCGTTGCGCGCCTCCGCAGGAATCTCGATGGCTATCAAGCTGGTCCGAGCCGCCGGGGCCGTGAGACCGCCCGATGCGGCGGCCAGAAGCACGTGGGGTGGTGCTCTTGGCCTAGGATCGGCGATGTCAGAGTTGGGGGAGCAGGAAGGTTTTCGGGCGGTGAACGAGGGAACCGATCAACTTCGCATGGCGCGGGTTTATGACGGGCGGGACGATAGCGGGCGGCCGATGGCAGTGCGGGAAGTGCTGCCGGACCGGGTGCGGGACGAGCTGATTACCTATTTGGAAAGCGCGCCGGTCGTGCTCGCCGCGCGCAGCTTCGACGAGGACGAGTTCATTCCGGGCGATCATGATGTGCCGCTGAACTTTCGGACCGACGGGGTGTGGATCTGGTCGGGGTCGGTGCCGCATTATCTGCGTAAGCATGGGTTGCCGCCGGAGCCGGAATTGGTGCAACACATCGTTGATCGGGGCTATCGGCTCGGTGAGATCGATGAGGCTACGAAAGAACTCGCGGTACGGATCATTACCGGCGGATGGGAGGGGTAGCACTGCTATGCAGACACCACCGTGGTTGAACCCCGCAGATCCGGAGAAGCAACGGGAGGCCGACGAACAGACCGCGGCGCGAATGGGAATCACGGTCGAGCGGTTACATGAGATAGACCGGCAGACTGCGGCAGATCAGCGTGCCCGCGACGCGCTCAGCCGCGAAGAGCGCATCGTCGATGACAATCCCAAGTTCAACAAGGGATTCGGGCCGCTGTCGCCGGAGAACACCATCGCGCCAGGCGAGGTACGGGCTCACTCGGTGCAGCAGAAGAACTATGAGTTCTGGACCCGATTGCGCGTCGCCTATGTGCCCGTGACGCGAGGCAAAGAGCTGCTCGGCTACCTCTACGGCTCACAGGGCGGAAACTCGGCGGGGTTCTTGCCGCGTGTGGCCGCGCAGGGCAGCCGGGGGGCGACTGCTTCCTATTGGAAGCGACGGCTCGCCGAGACCTGCGCCATGGGATTCACTCCCGAGGAGGCCATTCGGCATTTCATCGGCGCTCCTTCCGATGCTGAATGCGGTGTAGTGGCGGCGGATGCGGCAGTGGCGGTCGCGGACACCATCCAGGGGCTGGCGCTCCAACTGAATCCCGAAGCGCCGCTGGGTGAGGGACCCTGGATCCAAGATGGAACCTCACCCACCGGTTCTCCTGATGATCGATCGAACGGCTGGGGTCCATTGGTCTCTGCGCCCGCGAAACCCACTTTCCCAGTCGAGACCTCTTCGTCCCTCGTCTTCTACGCCGTTACCAGGGGAAATACGATCCTCGGGTATCTATGGTCGGCGATCACAGAAGACGCAGCCGGATATCTCCCCCGCACGGCCGCCGGCCATGACGGAGTCGCTGCCGGCGGTTTGTGGAAGCATCGATTACAAGACGCTTGCGGCGCGGGCACCTCGTCACAGGAGGCATTGCGACAGTGCCGGAATGCCGCCGCGTACATCTACGACCGCTTCGGCGTCATCAGACCTGACGCAATCGAACGGTCGGCACCGGACCTCGCTGCTCTTCGCCACCTCGCCGAGCAGGAGTGAGCCTAAGTACCTGGTCGGGTCGCTAAGGCGGCGATCGGTCGAGAAAGATAGAGTGCGTTGGGTCTGGGCGGGAAGTCTCCGAGGCCGGTCAGTGATCGACGTGGGTGATTGGGAGAGGCGAGTGTTCCACGGTAGCAACGTATGTCACTTCTGCGGTCGATACGTTCTCGAGGTGGAGGGCTGGGCCGAGTCGGTGCAGCCGTATCACCTGATCCTGGCGCCGTGGGACGATGAGGCGAATTTCTTCGAGTGGCCGTTCCATCTCGAATGTGTGCGTGGATTCGACAGGCGCGAAGAGTTCCGGAAGTCGATTACCGACTGGATCACCACTGTCGAGGACACCATCACTGTGCTCGACGAGGACGGACAGAGCCACGAGATTCGTCGTACCGGACTAGGTTTCACCAACCTCGTCGCCCAGCTGCCCACCGGTCGGGTGTACGAGAATCCGCGGTTCAACGAGTGGGTGTTCATCGAGCACGCCGGGCCGTACCACTTCGTCGACTTGAAGGCCGCGGAGGCGCTGAGCCGGGGCGAGGACGTGCGAGGCAGCGACGGGGAGGGCGCAGCAGTCCTGCCCGAGGATCCCGGGGCAGAGATTTCGCGATGGAGTTTGCCGCAGCTGCTCGACTTCCTGACCGTGCGTGACCTCTACCAGCAGGCCATGGATGAGCTCGAGCCCGACTACCAATATTGGGGTGGCGGTTACGGTATGGCGGGGTTCGTCCTGAACTACTCCCTGTCGATTATTCGGCCAATTCCCGGGGAGGCAGCGGAGTTCTTCGGTGGGTATCTGCCTTCATACGTCAAGAAACGGCCAGAGGATGCCTGATCGTCACCACGCCACTGGAAAGGTTCGCTGATGCTCGGGCAATCGCCGTCGTACTTCCGATTCCGTAACGGCACCATCCTTCTGGAGGAGCCGGTGATCGACGAGGTGGTCGGCGAGAAGCTGAACATTCGGACAGGCGCCTTCGAGCCCGCGACGGAAGACGACATCGATGCCGTCTTTCGCCCCGGTGGAGGCATGGACTACTCCGCCCTCTCCGAAGAAGAGTTCGTGAAGATGACCGACGAGCTTCGGAGTCAGTACCTCCGTGGTGACGGCCCATCTTCGATATCTACCGCCAGATAGACCGAAAGTACGAAGAACTCAGGCAACTGCGTCGAGAGATGACCGATGAGGAGTACGAGACGATCGTGGCCTCGCGTCGGAAAACCTTCGGCATGTGGGAAGAGGAGTTCGCTCGCCGCGCAGCAGGCCAGGCTCCCTCGTTCGAATACTCCGGGACGAAGTGGCGGTCGGCGAAGGCACCTACCACGTGAACAAGTGCGAACCGGCTTGCGCCGCAGGCAACTACTACGTCGTTCACGCCTGGATTGCGCTCTCCGACCCGACCGAGTCGGGGATGTTCACGAGGGCGACGATTGCCGAAGACAAGGGGCAGTGGTCTACGACGATGCCGGTGAAATAGGTCCCGCGTCTCCTCCCTGCCTTGGCATGTGCTCGCACGTCCAATTACTGTCGGCACCGGCGTTACGTGGGGAGGAGTAGCGATGGCGTTGCTTGTCTACTACCGGCAGGTGCGGGATGAGCCGGGGCAAGCTGAGTACTGGTTCGGGGCCAGTCGGGAGGAGATGAGTCGGACCTTGATCATTGACAAGGTTCGGCGGACAGCGTGGACCGACGGGGTTGAGGACCTGCTGTTCAGGGCGGCGGCGGGGCACATTTTGTATCGGAAGAGGCGCGAGAATCTATGGCCTACACACGGAATGAAGGCTTCATGAGTGGGCCGGGGCAGACACCGCAGAACGTCGGGCGGGTCACCGGGTTCTTGCTGATCGCGGCGGCGGTGTTGACGGTCGCGATGTTCTGGCTGCCGGTGGTTACGGTTCAGCTGCGCGGTAGTGCGGCGTGGGACGTCTATGTCTGGAAGAGCGGCGGGTATGGAAGGCACACGCCGTCTACTGCTTACTTCGCCGCTGTGCCGTACGCGCTCATGGTGGTTGGTGCCGGTGTGGTTGGGACGTTGCTCGCCGTGGGGATGGGGGCTCGGCGGCGGGTGCTGTTCTGGGTAGCCGCGTTGGCGGGTGGGATGGTGCTGCAGATCGCGTCGAGCGATGTGGTGCGCTATGCGCGCGGTTTCGGGGATGGCTCCGCACCGGCGTCCGGATTCTGGGTGATCACGCTGATGATGCTGGTCGCCATCGCGGCTTTGGTGAGCGGGTTGCGCGATGCCGTGGTGTCGAGACCCGGTGCGGGGTCTGAGCAGGGTGGCGGGGCGGCGGACCGGGTGACCGGCGTGTTTCTGGTTGTGGCGGCGGTGGTCGACCTCTTGCGTTCGCGCCTGCCGTTGGTGAGTGGCCACCAGGGGCAATACATGACCATATGGGATGCGGGAGCCGGCTCTGTTCCCTGGTCCGCTGTGCATTTCGCGCTGGGAACCATCGCAGTGGTGGTCGTGGCCGTCGCATTGCTGGCGGGCGCCGGGGTGCGGAATCCGGCTGTGCGAGCGGCGAGTGGAGCCGCTGCCGCGTTCATTTTCGCGAACGCGATCGGCGCACTGAGTGTCGCGTTCTCCGTGATGGGACTCAACTTCTGGGAATACGCGAGTAGTGGGTTCTGGCTGGCAGTGGTCATGCTGGTGCTGTCCTTCGCCGCGACCGTGGCGGGACTGGTGGCACAGTTGGCCAAACCTCGCCTGCAGGTGGCACCTCGGCCGGGTTACGCACCGGGATTTCTGCCGACCGGGCCGGTGCCCGCAGGTCCGGGTGGCGGGGTGAATCCGTTCGCGCCCGCACCCGCGCCGAATCCCTTTGCACCCGTGGGCCAGCCTGTCGCATCCGCGCCGAATCCGTTCGCGCCCGAAATCCCCGCACCCAATCCCTTCGCGCCGGCTACACCCGCACCCAATCCCTTCGCGCCGGCTACACCCGCACCGAACCCCTTCGCACCCCCCGCGCCGGGGGTCGAGGCGACCGTCAAGCTTGCGCCCGAGCAGGCCGCGCCACAGCCGCCTCGGATGGCGAAGGTGTATGACGGCAAGGATGCCGACGGCCGGCCGGTGGCGAATCGGGATCGGTTGGAGGGGAATACGCGGACTGCGGTGTTGGCGTATTTGGAGAGTGCGCCGATTGTGTTGGCGGCTCGGAGTTTCGAGCAGGATGAGTTCGCGCCCGCAGATCGGGATGTGCCGCTCAACTTTCGGACCGATGGAGTGTGGGTTTGGGCCGGCGCTGTCGCGCACTATCTGCACAAGCACGGCCTGCCGCCGGAAGCGGAACTTGTGCAGCACATCACGAGTCGCGGGTTTCGGGTTGGCGAGGTCAGCGATGCGGCGCAGGATGCGGCTGTACGCGTGATTACCGGGAGTTGAGGGTTACCGGTCGGATAACGCTGCGGCGTAAGTGTCGCGGAGGGCCTCGAGGCGGGCGCGGGTGAAGCGACCCGGTTCCGTGTTGTAGGTGCCGAGGCCCTTTTGGGAAGTGAAGGCCGAGCCGGGAATTCGGTCGGCGGTGGGTGGGAGGAACTTCAGGGTTTCCTCGACGGCGGCTACGGCCGTGGCGAGGGTGTGGCGGGCAGTGCGGGTGGCGCGCTCGTCGAGACCCGCGGTGGTGGCGGGGACCTGGCGGATGCAGATGTCGGAGTACCAGAGCCAGACACCGGGGTCGAGGAGTTCGGAGGGGTTGTCGAGGCCGAAGCGGACGGAATCCGCGGGGGGCGGGAGGATGTCGGCGGGGAGACGGAATTCGTATTCACGGGCCGTGCCGCAGGTGGGGCAGTCGCCGGTGTAGCGGCTGGCCAGGTCGCCATCGATGGACACCACCGCGCTGCGGAAGGTGCAGCGGGTTTCGCCGCAGGTGGGGCAGGGTTGGAGGGTCAGGTAGAGGCGGGCCTCGGCGTTGGTTCTGGCCAGCGGGAGGGTGTCGGGCATAGGGGCTCCTTCGGCCGGGGTGGGCAGTGCGGGGTTGATCTTGCCAGGCGGGTGGCCGCACGTCTCGTTCACGTTGTGTTCACTGATCGGTTGTGGGACAGTCGATCTTATGGCCGGGAGAGTTCAGGTACATCCGAAGGCGGTGCGTACTGCCGCGAAATTCGCCGCGGATATTCACACGCGATTGCAGTCGATGGCCGATGATGCCCGGTCGGCGGTCTCGCCTGGGGCCTCGGGGTGGGGCGATGACGATTTCGGCGGCAAGTTCGCCGAGGGCGCGAAGGGTTTCTCCACCAGCAGCGAGAACATGGCCACCGGGACCGAGAACCTCTCGAAGTCCTTCGAGAAACTGCACGGAGGGCTGACCGACTCAGCCGACCGGCTCGAGAACACCGATAACGGCAACTCCGGCACGTTCGCGTAGGCAGGCGAAATGACCGGGCAGAACGGGGAAGTCGCGAAGGCCGCCATTCTCGACGAATTCACCTCGCAGATGCGGGAGATCGCCGAGGCGTCGCGCAAACGCACCCAGCTCGTCGCCAGCGCCACGGCGGCGGCCGGGCGTGTGCAGGTCACGGTGAACGCGGACGGGGTGGTGATCGCCACGCGGTTCTCCTCCGACATTGGCGAGCTGACGTACGAGGAGATCGCCAAGGCGGTGACGACGGCCGCGCAGAACGCCGCGACCGAGGTGTCTCGACAGGGGCGAGAACTGTTGCAGCCGTTGCGGGATCGGCGGGCGCGGATGCCGAAGCTGTCGGAGCTGATCGAGGGGATGCCGGATCTCGAGTCCAAGGCGCCGGTGGTCGAGCCCGCCTCCCTGGCGGCCCCGAAGTCGCGGGAACGGCTGGCCCAGCTCCGCGAGCCCGCGCCCGACTACGGCAATGCAGTCGGCTACGAGGCGTGGACCGAGGGGCAGGAGAACCGGGGAGCCACCGACTCCGGGTGGTGAATCAGTCCGAGGCCGCGCGCAATAACTACTCTGCGCCCCCGCGCAATTCGGGGTAGTAGGTGCGCTGGTACTCCGACAGCTGCGAGGCCGCCAGCTGACCCGCGCCCCGGCAGATCGGGCAGAACCGGGAGCCATTGCATTCAGGACAGAGGCGGCCGTTGGACAACCGGCCCCGGCCGCGGCATTCGGGGCAGAGGCCCAGGCCGTCGCACTCGTAGCAGAGGACGTAGCCGGGCGTCAGGGTTTCGGGAGTCCGCACCGGTTCCGGCGGCCGGGACTCCTGCGGGTCGCGCACGGCGATTTCGGGGGTCCGGCCGCTGAACATGACCGACGAACTCTGGCCGCTCACACGGACTTCGATGCTGTTGCCCTCGCGGCGGCCCGTGATCACCACGGCAGGCCCCGCGCCGCTGAGGTCCTCGGTCTCGCCGACCTCCCACCCCGCCGCGGCGAACAGGGCGCTCGCGCGCCGGGCGAGTTCGGCGGCCGAGACCGTGGCGGGACGCTGGCCGCGGATCAGGCTCGAATAGTGGTAGCGCGGCGGCTCAGCCCACTCGGCGACCGTCGGCGCGTCGAGAAACAGCAGGCCGAGGTCGGTGTCGGGGGTCAGGTCGGTGATGAGCCCGACCAGCTGCGCCCGCAGGGCCGCGCCCAGCCGGTCCAGTTCCTCGCGTGCACTCGAGATGTCGCCCATGCGGCCGCCTCCTTCCCGGCGGACCCTATCACCGCCGGGCGTACGCGGACTTGTCACCGACGACTCATTCGGCGTTCGTGTTGAGTTCACCTGCACCCTTGTGGCACAGTCGGTCTCGCCAAGATCGGACCGGACCGGCGTGAGGTGACCTGTGGCGCTGGAGTTTCCATCGTGGCTCGAGTGGCTGAGCTGGTTGGTGGGCTCCGAATGGCCGCACGGCAACGAAGACACCATGTGGCAGATGGGCCGTGACCTGAAATCGGTTGCGGGGCAGGCCGATCACCTCCTCTCCGATCTCGACCACCTGATCGGGTCGATCGGCGACGCCTATCCGGACGGCACCGGTGGCGAGGAGATCCTCGAGTGGCTGACGCCGCTGCGCGACGGGGACGGCTCCGGGCACGGCTCGATCAAGGAATTCGGCGACAACTATCGTCAGCTGTCCACGGCCGCCGACGGATTCGGCGACCAACTGCAAGGGGCCAAGCTCAACTTCTATATCGCGGGCGGGTGGCTGCTCGGTGAGCTCGCCTGGGCCGCGGCCACGGGCCCGTTCGCACCGGAGTCCGAGGCGGCCGTCTTCGTCACGGCGCGTGTCGCGTTCCGCAAGCTCGGCAAGTTGTTCCTGAGCCGGATCGAGGGGCTCCTCGAGGACCGGATCACCAATGCGGTGCTGCGGCAGGTCATGACCAAGCTGATCTACGAGATCGGCAAGGGCGCGGTGATCTCCACCGTTCAGGCCACCACCCAGGAACTGCTCGTCCAGTCCATCCAGAATCTGGACGGGCACGGGCACGGCTTCGACTGGAACGCGATCGGAAAGAACGCGCTCGTCGCCGGACTCTCCGGCGGCGCGGGCGGCGCGATCGGCCTCGGCGCGCATCATGTGCTGCCCAGCGAGACGGGCGGCGGCTGGAAGGGCGCGTTCAGCGGGATGCTCACCGGCGCGACCGCCGGAGCGGGCGGCGCGGGAGCGGGCTGGCTGGCCAATGGACTCGTCAACGGCGACTGGTCATTCGACCCGCGCTCCCTCACCGGCGGCATGTTCGCGGGCGCGGCGCCCAGCGGACTGCACGGCTACAACGGCGACTCCCCCCACGCCGGAGGCCCCATGGGCAGCGAACGGGGTGACGGCAGCGTGCGCGCCCCGGGGGAAACCGGCACCAAAGTCGACACACCCGACCACACTGGCACCGCCCCGGACGGCCGCACCAACGGCAACGCGCCCAGCACCACCGGGGACCCGGGCGCTACCGGGCAGCACGGCGGCACGGGCGAGACGAATGCCAATGGGCAACACGGCGCTACCGCAGATCCGAGCGCCAACGGGCAGCACGGCGGAACCGGAGACCCGAGCGCCAATGGGCAGCAGGGGAATACAGGCGATGCGACCGGCGGGCGCGGCGGCGACAATACTCAGCCCGGCGGAGCCACCATGCATCCGACCAGCGCCGGGGCGGCCATCGACACGCCCACCGGGCAGACGCATGACCAGCCGACGGATCACGGCAGCGACTCCCCCCGGCCCGACAACACCGGCTCGTTCACCTCCGACAGCCGCCGCGAGCCGACGGACCCGAACGCACAGAACACCGGCGGGACCGATGCGGCATCGCACCGCTCCCCCGACACCCAGACCGTCGGCGGCGACCACGCCGGCGGCTCGCCTGCGGCGGATCCCGGCGCGAGCGCTCCGGAACATCGGGCCGGGGACGCCACGGCCGCAATGGATTCGACCGGGCGGACGCACGACACCGGGGTGGATGCGCGCGCACCAGAATCCGCGCCGGATCGCCTCTCGGATCCGGCCAAGGACGCGACCGCCACGGCGGCGAACTTCTCGAACGACGGCGGCACCCGCCCGGTCGGCGAACCCGGCAGGAGCACGGCCGACACCGGCGCGTCGAACAGCGCCCCCGTCAACGAGACTCGCGCACCGGCGACGGATCCCGCCAAGGCGGCCGGCGCGCCTCGCGATCTGCCCCGCACGTCCGCGGACGGCAGTACCCCCAAGCCCGCGGAGGGCTCGCCCCGGACTCCCGACACGCGCGCCGGGGTCGATCGCGCCACCCGACCGGACGCGCCCGTGCAGGCGAACCGCACCGGCGTCGAGGCGGCCACGCCGCATACCGAAGCGAACACCGTTGACCGCCAACAGCTCTCGGACGCGCACGCGGCCGGACCGGACGATTTCCTGAACCTGTCGGGCGATGCGCCACAGCAGCCGGGCGACCACGCCACCGCGCCACATGACCAGCCCGCCACCCCGCATGACCAGCCCACCGCCCCGCATGACCGGGCCGCTACGCCGCGTGACCAGGCCGACCGGTCCAATGGCGACAATGGTCCGGCGGGCGACCGCAGCGGACTGCCGGGCGATCATGTCGGTTCGCCCGATGATTGGGCGGGCACGCCGGGCGAGCGCCCGGACGGGGCGGCCATCATCCCGATTCCCTTGGATACGCCGCAGCCCGCGGACCGTGCCGCCCGACCCGCGGACCCTCGCACCTACGAGCTCGCCGCGGCCGGGCCGGTCGGCGATTTCCACGGAAACGCCCGCGTGGGTGACGATCTCACGCTCGAGTTCGTACACGGTCAGATCGACGACAATCTGCGGCTCATCACCCCCGAAGGGGTCGCCTGGAATCCGGACAAGGGCCATTTCGTCCTGTCGGACGGGCGCATCGTGCGGATCGAGGTCGGCGAGACCTCGAACCGGCATGTGGCCGAATTCATGCCCAGCGCCGACGGTTTCGACGTGCGGGTATCGGAAAGGGCCCGCAACGAGGACGTCGTGCGCGCGCTCGCGCACGAACTGGCCGAGATCCGGCTGTCGCAGGACGACGACATCCTGATCGATCCCCACGATGACCGACCCACCCGGATGTCCACCCAGCTGGGCGGCCGGTTCGCCGAACTGCGCACGCTCACCACGGATATCGAGCGCGCCATCCTGGATCCGGCCCGGACGCCCGAACTGCCCAGGCTCCGGCACGACCTGCACGATTTGCTGGATCACCTCGGGTTCAACGATCCGGCGCACGCGCCGACGGTGGAACGCCTACTGGCCGAGCATGATCCGGAGCTCGCGCACCGGCTGGAGCACGAACGGACCGGCATGCTTTCGGACCGTCCGGCCTTCAACCGGCATCTCACCGAGGACGATTTCCAGCACGCCGCCGAGACCCACCTCGACCGGCTGCGCGAATCGGTAACCGGCGAGCACGCCGAGGATCTGTTGCGCGCCGAAGAGCAGAGCATGAACGGCCGCATGCGCGAAGAGCTTTCCCGCCGCGTGTTCGAGCCGATCTTCGAGGACGAGGCCAAGGCCGCCCGCAAGCAGGTGCCCGGAGTGGTGGCCGCGTGCGATCCGATCAGCGATGCCATCAATCATCCGACGCTGCGCGGGCCGGAGCAGGCCGCGGCCATCCACCGGGCGATCGACGAATTCAACGACGGCATGTCGCAGGCGTCGCGCGACGCCCTCGGTGAAGTGCGTTTCGCGCGGATGCACGCCGCCGCGGACGGATTCGCGACCGCGCCCGACCGCGTCACCGGCGTCATCGATCACGCGACCGGGCGCATGCACATCGGCGGTGAGCAGACCACGCTGGCGGACTTCCTGCACGGCATCGACCGGGCCAACCGCGGCGCGACCGAGAACCACCTCGGGGTCGAATACGCCGTCGTCCTGCACGATGCGGTGGACGGTCTGTCCACCGTGGAGGTGCTGTCCCGGCCGGAGCTGCAGCATCGACTTCCCTTGGAGCAGTATCGTTTCGGGGATCACAACGAAAAGATCGAGCCGCAGCTGCGGCCCGCCGTCTCGGCGGCCGCGGCGGGTGGTCACACCATCGATGTCGGCGTCGGCCGCGGCGCGTTCGCGGTCGAGATGACTCCGCCTGCGGACCGCGCGGGCGGTGGGCTGATCATCAAGACCGAACTCGCCGGGACCGCGATCGGCGCACAGCGACGCCGCGACCTCGGCATTCTCGACGCCGGACCGCTCAAGGAGCCGGGCACCGTCATGGTGTACGGGGACATGCTGAAGAACGGCCACCTGCTCGACGGGGACATTGCGCGCGTCTTCATCAACAATGTCAGCGCCAAGCTCCCCGATTCGGCGTATCACCCCATCGCCGAACATCTTTCGAAGATTCTCGCGCCCGGCGGACGCGTCGAGATCCAGTGGGACATGAAGCCCGACAAGGTGGACGGGCCGCCGGGCAGTCGCTTCCACATCCTGGGCGACAAACTCTGGGCGGCGCTGGAAGCGCCGTATCCGAACGGCGGCAACCCGTTCAAACTGGTGGAGCGCACCGAATTCCCGCAGCCCGGCAACCGCGACTACTACTACACCATCGATGCCGGGTCCAGTAACGAGTTGCCGCACGAGCGGATGAAGGGGTTCTCGCCGCCGCAGCCCGAGTATCGCTGGATCATCTCCCGTGAACCGGAATCGACTGGCACACAGGATCATTCGAACACCGAATCGACTTCGAATACCGAGGCAACCCCGCACGACACGGGTGACCACGGGAATGCTAGCCCGGTCGGGGACTTCCACGGCGATGCTCGCCCCGAAGGCGCGCCGAATCTGCAGCCGGAGTTCGTGCTCGATCAGATCCGGGACAATCTGGGCCTCATCACCCCGGAGGGCGTCTCCTGGAACCGCGACGAACACTATTTCCTGCTTCCCGATGACGGCGGCAGGGTCACCGTCACCGTGGGCCCGACCAGCGACGGCAACGTGGCCGAATTCCACCCTCGGCCAGACGGTTCCGGATACGACGTGGTGCTCTCGGAGCGGGCCCGTGACCAGGACGTGGTGCGCGCGCTCGCACACGAAATGGCCGAGATCCGACTCTCGCAGGACCCGGACATCCTCGTCGACCCGCACGACGATCGACCCTCGACCATGAGCACCCACCTGGGCGGCCGGTTCGCCGAACTGCGAGTGCTCGAAGCGCACATCGACCGCGCCATCACCGATCCGGCTCGCGCACCCGAACTTCCGCAACTGCGCCGGGATCTGCGTGATCTCGCCGACCACCTCGGCATGCACGATCCCGCGCACGCCGAGACCGTGCGGCAACTGCTGGCCGAGCACGATCCACAGCTCGCCCGGCGATTCGACCTCGAAGAACGCGATGTGCACGAGCATCGGCCGACCTTCAACCGGAACCTGACCGATTCCGGCTTCGAGCATGCCAGTGCCGAGCATCTGAATCAGTTGCAGCACTTGCTGTCCGGCGAGCACACCGCCGACGTGGTGCGGACCGAGCGGCTGGCGCTCGACGGCCGCATGCGCGAAGAGTTGGCCCGCCGCGTCTTCGACCCGCTGTTCGACAACAGCACCCGGGCCGCGCGCAAAACCGTCGACCTCGAGTACCTGCTCAACGCGCTCAATCCGCTCAACGCGGCGATCAATGACCCGACGCTGAGCGGAGTCGACCGCGCTCAGGCGATGAAGATGGCCATCGCGGGTTTCCGCGACGACATGCCCGAGAAGTTCCACGAGGCCGTCGATCCGCAGGTGTTCGAGCAGATGTACGCGGCCGCGGACACCCTCGCGCCCGGCATGGACCGGATCAACGCCGTCATGGACCACGCGACAGGCGTGCTGGTAGTCGACGGCGAACCGACGAACCTCGGCGACTTCCTGCGCGGGGTGGACAGCGCCAACCGCGGCGCGGGTGAACACGGTCTCAATGTCGAGTACACGGTGGTCGTGCACGACGCCGTGGACGGCAGATCCACCGTCGAGGTGCTCCCCCGGCCGCGGCCGCAGCATCGACTGCCGTTGGAGCAGAACGTCTTCGGCTCGGACAACACGCGCATCCGGCACGAGCGACTGCCCGCCACGGGAGTCGAGGGCCACACCATCGATATCGGCGTCGGCCGCAGCGCCTTCGCCGTCGAGATGACCCCGGCCGCCGACCGTGCCGGCCGCGGGCTGATCATCAAGACCGAACTCGCCTCCGAATTCCCCATCAAGGGCCAGCGCCGACGCGATCTCGGCATCCTGGATCCCGGACCGCTGACCGAGCCGGGCACCGTCATGGTCTTCGGCGACCTGCTCACCCAGGGCAATATCCTGACCGCCGCACCCACCGGCGAGGTGGCGAGGATCTTCATCAACAATGTCAGCGCCGATCTGCCCGAGCACGTCTACCGCGACATCGCCGCGCGACTGCCCGAGACCCTCGCCCCGGGTGGGCGCGTCGAGGTGCAGTGGGACATGAAGCCGGAGACGACCGATGGCAAACCCGGCGACCGCAATCACATTCTGGGCACCAAACTGTGGGCGGCCATCGAATCGCACTACCCGGACGGGGGAAACCCGTTCACGCGCAAGAGCGAGGAATTCCCGTATCCGGGCAATGACAACTACGACTACACCATCGACGCCGGGGCCAGTAACAAGCTGAACACCGCGCTGATGTCGACCTACAACCCGCCGCTGCCCGAGCACCGCACGGTGATCACCTACGACCCGCACGGCGAGCACGTCGCTGAACACGGCACGGCCAGCCCGGTCGGCGAATTCCGCGGTGACGCACGGCCCGAGGGCATGGACCCGCTGACGCGGGAAGACGTGGTCGACAAGGTCGAGCACAATCTGCGGCTCATCGAACCCGAGGACGTCGCGTGGAACCGTGACACGGGCCGGTTCGAATTCGAGCACGACGGACGCACCCTCGACATCAACGTGGACGTCGGCCTGACCACCGGCAACGCTGTCGCCGAATTCACCGCGCGCACAGACGAATCCGGTCGCATCACCGGATACGACGTCCAGGTGTCCCCGCATGCCCGCGACGAGGACGTGGTTCGCGCGGTCGCGCACGAGGTGGCCGAGATCCGGTTGGCGCACGACGAGAACGTGGTCATCGATCCGGTCGACGACCGGCCCACCCGAATGACCTCGCATCTTGGCGGCCGCTTCGCCGAGCTGCGCGTGCTGGTCGATCAGATCGGCGAGGGCGTCGCGGCGCGCGTCAAGCCCGAACTCATCGCACCCCTGCGCCACGATCTCAACGATCTGATGCACCACTTGGGATTGCACGACCCGGAACACGCGCCCACCGTGGAACGGCTACTGGCTGCGCATGATCCGGACCTCGCACGCCTGATCGATCAGCACTCCCACGGGAATCCCGAAACGCATGCACAGGAGGCCGGTCCCGACCTCACCCATGGCCACGAGCCATCGGACACCCCGCAACGCCAGGCGGACATGCGCGATCTCCGCGCCGACGCCCGCGATAAGCGCCAGGCGGGTCTCGACTCGGTAAGTGAGCTCACCGGAAAGCATCCGGGCCTGGACGACACCGGGCGGCCGGGGGAACGCGCGCTGGTCACCGGCCGCTACCGCAGCGATCACGGCGGCGAGCCGCACGACACCTTCAATTACAGTGGCACCCCGCAGGAATGGCATCCCGCGTCCGCGGCTCCCCCGGGGCCGCCGCGGGAGGGCCGAATCTTCGACACCACTCAGGCCAGCGCCTACGACCCCGTCACCGGTGGCCTGGCCGACGGACCCGGCAGCGCCCGGTTCAATGACGCCGAGCCCAAATTCTTCGAGAACCTGGTGCGCGATCAGTTGGCCGAACACAGTGGGCTGCCCGGGGAAACCATCGAGGAGGTCATTCGCGGTGCCATCGAACGGGCCGATGCCGAAATCGACAGCACGCGTCCGAGTCTGCGCGCCGAGACGCGTCACGCCCGGCATGTGATCGAATTCGCCGTGCACGAATTGAACGAGCGCGCCCGCGAAGCCGCCCCGGAGCGCTCGGGCTACATTCCCCTGCGGGCAAAGGATTTCTCGCCGCACCAATTGGCGCGGCACACCGGATTGCCCAGGGATGTGATCGACGCACTGTATCCCGCGCCGGACAGTCCCATCGACACCCGTGGCACGCTGGCGCGATTGGCCGAACACGGCATCACCGAAGAGGCGGTGAGGCAGGTCTTCCAGGAGTCCCTGGAACAACTCGGACCACAGGCGGAGACCTTCAACCACTTCTCGAAACTCGATGTTCGGCACGCTCAGCTGCGCATGCAATACGCCATCGATGAGATCAACCGGCTGGCGACGGAATTCGCCACGGCGCACAGCACCGATTTCACTCCCATCACCCGCGACAGCATTACCGGAGATCTGCGCATGGTCGTGGACCTGCCCGCCGCGCGCACGCAGGACATGCCGTTGGAGTACCAAATCTGTCAGTCCTGCCAGCGCGTTATTCTGGCCTACGAATCCGTGTTCCCCGGAATGCGGCTGGAAATCGTCAATCTCGCAGGTGAAAGGTTGCATCCCCGATGAGCCAGTGGAGGACCGGTCCCGGCGCGCGGATACGGATCGTCTTCGACGCCGTGATCGCCGACGGATTGCGCCGCGACTCGGTCGCGGGTGCCTCGGAGGCGGCCATCGACGCATACGCCGCGCGGCAGGGCGTCGTCCGGGTGCCCGAGGGGGTGCGCGAGGTGCTTCGGCTGATCGGTCGGCGCCATGGATTATGGCTTGCGGGAACCGGATTCGGCGTCGACGCCATTACCGGCGAGACGAAGAGCCAGGTGCTGGCGACGCTCTCCGGGCTCGAGCACGCCATGCGGGACCCGGCGGGCCTGCTGGTGCTGAGCGCACACCAGTCCTATGCCTACCAGGTCATCGACGGGGCCGACCTCGATCAGGACGATCCCCCGGTATGGGAGGTGGTGGAGGGGCAATCGGCGCGGCCGCGATGGAGTTCGGTGACCGCATGGTTCGCGGCCATGGATCCCGATATCGACAGCCGCCGCGACATGCTCGAGGTAAACGCCGAACTGGGCCACGAACTTCCGACCTGGGCCGCCGACATCGACCCGCGGTGAACGACACCCGGTACCAGTTCAGAGGTTGGTGAAATCCACCGCGCTATCGACTTCCACCTGACCGAAGGTGGCGGCCTGATTGCGGACCACCGCGGCCAGCTTGCGTAGCTCGTCCACGCCGACGCCGCTCTGGGTGACGAAGGACGCGCCGACCGTGGTGAGGGTGTCGGCGGCGGCCAGGGAGACCTTGTCGGAGCCCGCGGCGGGCACCGAGAGGGCCTGGGTGTCCGCGCCCAGGGCCGCTTCCAGCCGGTCGGCCATGGCTTCCAGGTCAGCGGCGGCGGACAGCACCGTGTCGGCGTCGAAACGCACACCGCCCAAATTGAATTCGCTCATCGTCCCTCCCTTTCCGGGCGAATCCTACCGCGTCGCCACGACATACAACGACCCGGTTTCCACACGTTCACCGATCACGCTGCGCTCATCGATCACTGCGCCGGGCGCGGGCCATTGGTGCCGACCGCACCGACCACCGGGACGCCGGTGTAGCCCAGCTCGCCCACGACCTCGTCGCCGTGCTCGGCGGTGACCAGGTTGGTGCGCACTTCCTCGTCCGCGTCACCGGCCTGCGCCGACGCGCCCATGCCACCCATCGGCGGCACCATGCCGCCACCCATGCCGGCGCCGCCGGTGCCGGGGAGAGGCGGGGGGACCGGGGTGGGCGGCGGCGTGGTGGTCGCGCTCATGGTCCGAGTGTTGGTCAGCTGGCTGAGCGGGGTCGGGGTTGTGGACAGGCTGCCCATGCCCATCGGAGCGAGGCCACCCCCGCCCAGTGCGCCCGAATCCGTCCGCGCGGCAATCGGTTCGGCGTCCGGCGTCGGCTGCACATCCGAGGTCTGGCTGATGGACTGGAGCTGCTGCAATTGCTGCACACCCGTGCTCGCCGCGCTGCTCAATGGCGAGATCAGGCTCAGCAGCTGCGTCACCTGCGACATCGAGTCCACGCCCTTCGGGGCGTCGGTGACCTTCACCTTCTGTCCGGCCGCGGTCATATTGGCGCTGTGCACCGTCATCTCGGTGCGCGTCTTGGCGACCGTGGCGGTCGCCTCCGCGGCCGTCTCGGTGGCCAGCGACAGCAGGAACGCCTGCCCGGGCGGCGTGCCGATGAAGGGGGCTGCCACCGTGACGCCGGTGACGAACTTGGTGATGATGGCCGACATCATGGCCGCACCGGTGGCCACCGAGGTCGCCGCACCGGCCATGACCGTCTTCTGGTGCAGGTTCTGGCCTTCCAGCTCCAGCGCATTGGTCTGGGCCGCGGTGCCCTTCTCGGCCGCGCCGGTCGCACCGGAGCCCTGCCACGAGTTCGAGTTGGCCAGCGACATGACCGACTGGGCAATCGACATCACCTGCTGCAGCGCGCTCGAGACGCCCGAGAGCA
Organism: Nocardia sp. NPDC101769; assembly: GCF_044766925.1. Lineage (NCBI taxonomy): Bacteria > Bacillati > Actinomycetota > Actinomycetes > Mycobacteriales > Nocardiaceae > Nocardia > Nocardia sp. NPDC101769. Next base: position 100,930 of record NZ_JBIWMX010000001.1, read on the forward strand.
CCTTCGACGCGTCCAGTCCCTGACCCAGTTGCCCGGTGCCGAAAGCGGAGGCCAGATCGGTGAGCGGCTTGGTGAGCGCGGTCAGATCCAGGGTGGGTAGCGGCGGCATGGCCGGCAGCGGGGGCACGGCCGGCAGCTGCGGCAGCGCCGGCAGCCCGAGCGTTTGCAGGACATCGGCGACCGGGCTGTCCAGCAGCGGCGCGAAGTCGGTGTTGCGCAAGACATCCGCCACCGACTGACCGCTCGCCGCCAGGGGCGTGGCCTGGACGGCCCCGGTCGAGCCCTCGAGGGGCGTACTCACAGGTCCCGCGACAGCGAGAGGAAGTCGACACCCGAGGCCGCGTCGGTGGCCTCGTAGTCCGCCGCCGCCTCGTAGGCGGTGACGGCGGTGCCCGCGTGCACGGCGGCCAGCTCGGCCACCGAGGACAGGTGATTGCCTTGCGCGCCCGCGTAACTCAGCAGGAAGTCCTGGCCGATCAGGCCGAAAACCGGTACCAGTCCGGCGACGGTGGCGACCTGGTCGACGGCGGCCGCGCCGGCGACAGCGCTCGCCATGGTGGCGGACGCGTCTCCGTATGCGCGAATCGCGTCCGGTGTGGCAACGAGGTTGCTCATGAGACCCCCATCAGGAAGATCATTTCGAATTGAACTATACAGAGCGGATATTCACCCGGCATAGCGAAGAGTTCACCAACTCACCAACCAGTCGGTGAACACACGGTATTACTCAGGTTATCGAGGGCGGTGCGGATCAAGTTGCCGCACTGTCTATTTCAGCGCCAGCGCGCCATCGGCTCAAATCGGACGCAGCCAGCTGTCCGGTTCGGTCTCGTACTCCTGCTCCTCCACGTACTCCTGGCGCGTCACCTCCTCGGCCGTGGGCAGGCCCGTGAGCGCCAGCAGTTCCGGGGCCAGCCCGGCGGCGCGCAGCTGGGCGCGCCGCTCGACCCCGGCCCGGGCGGCGGACTGCCGGCACAGGCGCAGGATGTCCGCGGCCAGCAGAGCTGGGTCACCGCGCAACTGGTCGCGTTCCACCGAAATCGCCCGGGGCAGGCCCTGTTCCGTGGTAGTCACCACGATCGAGCCGGTCCGCGACGACAGGGTGAACTCGGTCGGGAAGTCCGGGGATCCCATGGGCACATCACTCCCGTCACTCATCGGCCATCACCTGCACCACCTCGGCGATGTGGGTGTCCAGGGTGGAGACCATGCGGCGGCGGTCGGCGGCCGCGGCCACCGGGGGGTGGTCACCGGTCACCAGGTATCGGCCGTCGTCCTCGAGATCACGCCATTGCAATCGATACCGGGCGATGCCGCGCGGGCCGAAACGCGAACGGCCCTGCACCACATCGATGCTGCCCATGCTCGGGGCGGGCGCGGCCAGGAAATCGGCGGCTCGGGTCACCGTCGTGCCCTCCATCGTCTCGTGTGCGGGTGACATGCCGAATTCGTAGTCGACCTCGTCGACGTCCTCGGTCTCGGCGAGCACCAGATCGCCACCGGGGTAGTCGCGGCCCGCCGAAGTGTCCGGCAGCGCGGCGACCACACGCTCGGCCAGCTCCTCGGCATAGAACTCCGAGAGAGTGAAACCGCCACTGTGCGCGTAGGTTTCGCCGGGATGCTGGACCAGCAGGTACCCGGCGTCGCCCGAGCGCACGCCCAGCAGGCGGATGCTGGCGGCCGCGGAGGTCCGGTCGCGCCCGTCCCACCCGTGCACCTCGACCCGCACCTCCGGCATGTGCACGGCGCGCAGCACCTCGGCGTAGTCGTCCTCGCGGGCCCGCAGGCTCTCGCGGGCACGGATCATGTTCGCCAGGTGGTCGTCCCACCATTCGGTGCGGCTGGCGAAGGTCAGCGGGCGCGGCAGGAACTCCTCCCCCAAGCCCTCCCACAGCGCCAGGAACTCGAGATCGGTGAACGTCCAGGTTCGAAGCACCGATTCAGCCCTCCACCACGGGCTTCGCGACGATCGGTGCGGTGCCCATGGCCTCGTCCAGGAACTCCTTCGAATCCAGGAAGTCGGGGCGCTTGTGCTCCTTGCCGCCCTGGGCGCCATGACCGCCACCGCCGTGGCCCATACCGCCCATACCGCCGCCGCCCATGCCCGACGACGCGGCGCCGCCGGTGGCCACGCCCGCGGCGGCACCGCTGAGGCTGGACTCCACCGACTCCGCGACCGACGCGCGCGGGAACAGCTTGGCGGGAGCCGCTTCCGGCATTTTCACCGGGGCGCCGCCGCCCGGACCGCCGCCGCCCGGGACACCGGCCAGCGGAGTCTTCAGATTGTCGAGCAGGTTGGTGAGCGGAGTCTGCAACTGGCTCTTGAGATCCTCCTGCTGCTTGCTCTGCTGGGTGGTCTGGGCCGTCGACGCCATCGACTGCATAGCGCTCTGCAAGCCCGACAGCGCCGAGGAACCCTGGCTCGAATTCGACGACGAACTGGGGTCCGACGAATTCGAGTTGCTGTCACCGGGATTCGTGTTGCCCGGCGTGGTGTCGGTCGGGTTCTTGCCGGTCGGATCCTTGCTCGGGTCCTTACCCGGATCCTTGCCGCCCGGATCCTTCGCGTGCGGATCCTTGTCCTTGCCGCCCGGATCCTTGTCCTTGCCGCCCGGGTCCTTGGCGTCCTTCTTCGGATCGTCCTTGGCGGGATGGGTCTTCTTCGGGTCGGGCTTGCCCGGCGTCTTACCGCCCGGACCGGTGCTGCCACCCGGGCCGGCGCTGCCGCCGGGACCGGCGCTACCGCCGGGCTTGGCGGAGCCGTCGGGACCGCCGGACGCACCCGGCTTGGTGCCGCCGTCACCCGAGCGCGGATTCCAGGTCGGCTGGTGCGTCGGCGGGGTGGTCGGCGACTGCAACTTCGGGATCCCGCCGCTGGCATAGGACAGGCCCGGGATGTACCAGGTCTTGAAGGCGGTCGTGCCCCGCGTGGCGAAGGTCCGCTCGGTGTCGGTATTGGCCCACCGGGGATCCCAGGCGTCGGGCAGCTGCATCGCGGCCACCGTGTTCATCAAGGTGCCCGCGAAACAGTTCGTGCTCTCGGACACGGCCTGGAGATCGGTGGTGAACGCCGACGCGTCGGCCACGTAGCGACCGGTGGCGGCCAAGGCGGCCTTCATGCCGTCGCCGCCCCAGCTGCCGCTGTCCTGGATGCGCTGCATGCGCTTGGTGAGCTTCTCGAAGCTGGAATCCACTGTGTCCGCCAACGACTTCCAGGCGCCGCTGGAATCGGCCACCGCGATGGCGTGAATGCCGTCGCGCACCTGGAAGAACCAGTGGCCGGGGTGGCTGCCCGGGTCCTCGCTGCCGACCGGGGCGTAGCGGCCGCCATTGTCCTGCGCCTTGGTCACGGCGTTCAGATTCGGGAAATTGTTGTCGCCCGGGGCGGTCGGCTTGTTGGTCCAGTCGGGGAAGAGGGTGAACCCGGACTTCGGGAGCGGCACCACGTCGACGTCACCCTTGGCGGCGGCCACCAGCTTGTCGAAATGCGACTTCGAGTCCTCCGCCTGCGCGTCGTAGACCTTCCCGGCGGCGATCAGCGTGTCCGCCATGGAATTCAGCAGCGTCACATAGCCGTCGATGATGCCGTTGACGGCCTTGCCCTGCTCCTTGTAGTGGTCCATCAGGTTCAACGCCGACTGCAGCACGTGGTTGTCGCTGAAGCCGGAGTACTCGGTCAGCGGCTGCGTGCTCTTCTTCGCCTCGGTCAAGGCGTACACCACATCGGCGCAGTAGCCCGCCGCCTCGTTCGCGATGCCGGGATCGATGTTCAACCCGCCGTTGTGGGCCTGCCGGGACAGATCCACCCACGGATTGTCGACCTTGTCAGCCATGCCCAGCTCCTAATTCACCCATCGCATCGAAAAGAGTACGGTTCACCGGTTCCGGCATTCCAGTCGTCCGCGCCCGATCATTGCGAATGTCGTTGGTGGAAACGCTGTTCGAAGCCGGGCAGGTAGACCGAGGCGGGCGTGCTCGAGGTCGCCTGCTCGACCACACCGTCGTCGGCGACATAGAAGAGGGCGCGGTCGATCACGACCTCCTCCGGATCGGTCGGAACATACACCAGCCAGCCCACCGAAAGCCGTTCCGCACGAAGGCTGTCCAGTGGATAGCTGGCTGATTCGGTTCCCGCCGAGCGGATCTGATGCCGCACTGCGTCCAACGCCTCGGCCGCCGGCAGCGGGTCCGGGCCGATCCGGGCGACGCCGGCCAGGGCCAGCTGATAGTGGGCGGCATCGAGGTCGCCGCGGTCCTCGAAGGCCGCGGCCAGCACGGCGTGCGTCACGTCGCGGCGCTCGGCGGCGGCGACGAATTCGGCTACCGCGGAACGCTGTTCGGCGGTCGGCTGGTCGGAGATCAGGCGGGTGACCACATCGGTGACCGTGCCCGAGGTCCAGATGCCGGGCACCGCGGGGGCCAGCTCGGTGGCCGACGGGGACTCACCGCGATACCAGCGGCCACGCTCCCACCAGTAGCAGAAGGTGAGCATGCCGCCGCCGGCGCGGGTGTTCAGCACCTGGTTGGCGACCCACTCGGGCGCGCCCGCGTACAGCCTGGGCAGCGGGGCCTTGCCGTTGTAGGCGGCCGCCAATTCCGGTGCGCCCCAGACGCCGCCGGACAGCACCGCCCGGCCGCCGGGCAGCAGATACAGCGAAGAACCCGAGCGGCGCGAGCCCTCGAACCAGGCGAAGGACGGGAGCACGCGCGGGCCCCACTCCGAGCCGACCGCAACGAAGGCGGCCGAGATGGCGGCCCAACGCGCCCACAGCACCGGGAAATCCGGGAAGTCGTCCTCGGAAACTACGGGGAGATAACCGGATTCACGTTCCGCGCGGGCCGCGGCGGCCGCCTGCTGCGGGCTGCGGGACTGGCGGTCGTCGTGGCGCAGGTAGGCGGCCAGCCAGGTCGGCAGTTCATCGCGCGGGTAGGCGTCCAGGTCGGCGAGATAGTCCTGGGGGCCGAACAACTGATCGGCCGGGAACGGCTCGTCACCGTAATCGTGATCGACGCTCAGCTCGCCCGCGGCGGTGAGCTCCAATTCCAACCGCCACCAAGGGCCGTCACCGAGCTCGGCCGAGAGCTGCCGGTGCTCGGCGACCCGGGCCAGGGTCTCCGGAGACGGGACCCGCTGCGCCTCGCGGTCTCCGCCGTCGGAGAAGACGACCCGGGAACGCTGACCGGTGGCGGTGAGCGCGAACGAGGCGTGCAGGCGCACCCAGCCCTGCGGGCCCAGTTCGAACAGGTCCTGGGCGATGCGGTGCGCCAGATTGCGGGCGCGCTGCGGGATGTCGATGACCGGGGCGGTCATGCTGAAACCGATATCCGGATCGGGATCGCCCGGCGCATCGGAGGTTTCGGCCGGTTCGGCGGCCGGTGGCGCGATATCGGCGGGCCGGCCCGCGACCGGGTCGGCGGCGGGGTCCGGCTCACCGATGACGGCGGCCAGGCCGTCGAAATCGGGGAGGTCGGCGGACACCGCTGTGCCGATGCGGTTCTCGGTGTCGTCGTGGGGAATGGTCACTCGCGATCTTCTCCGTCAGCCCTGCTGCTCCGGAGAGCCCTGGTGCTCGCGCGCGGCCTTCCGTTCTTCGCGCTCCTCGAACCAGTTGTCCATCTCTTGCGCCCAGCGCTCGGCATTACTGCCGTCGAGCTGACCCGCCAGGGCCTTCCGGGCCGCGTCGATCAGTTCCGGGGTGGCGTTGGGGTAGGCCTCGGCGATCGCCCAGAGCGCATCCTGGGTGTCGTCGTCCAGACCGGTCGCGGTGTGCACGCCGTGCCCCGCCAGTACCGCCGTGAGTACCTCGTCGAAATTCGCCCGCAACTCATCGTCGCTGGGATCACTGTGCCGCATATCCCTCTCCTTCCTCAGCCGAGCCCGATCTCAGCATCACATATCCCGATCGACCGCGCGGTTGCAGGAACCGTAAGAATCGGCGAACTCACCCACGGTCATCCGAAGATTCCCGCCCGCCGCGCCGGATCCGACAGCACATCGCGAATCAGCAAGCCCAGGTCGGCGTCCTGCGGAACGGTGCGATAGCGGACCTCGCACTGCGGGGCGCCGCCCACGCCCACCAGCAGGCGGTTGAAGCCCTGCTGGGTGCGCTCCCAGTACACGTCCGCACCCAGGCGATCCACCTCGATGGCCTGATCACCCACGCGCAGCACCAGTCCGGCCTGCTGATCCCGGTAGAGGATCACGCGCAGGCCGTCCAGATCGTCGTAGACGCCGGCCAGCGAGCCCGCGCCCACCGGAGCCGAACTCAGCTCGCCGGTCAGCGGATTCAGCATGGCGAACTCGCCGAAACCGGAATGCGAACGCAGATACACGCCGGACCCGGACGACGCCGGACCCGAGGCGCGCGGGAAGCGGTTGCCGCCGCGCCCGCGACCCTCACCGGAGCCGCCGCCCTGCGGCTGGCCGCCGCCGCCACCCATCGGGCCGCCCGGGAATCCGCCCGCAGCGCCGTTCGCGCCACCGCCGCCCGCACCGGCACCGAAGCCGCCGGACGGGTTGTCCGGCATGCCATTCCAGCCCGGAAGGCCGTTCGGTCCCTGCGGCGCAGCGCCATTGGGCCCGCCGGGTGAACCAGGTCCGCCCGGCCCGTGCGGAATCCCACCCGGAGCCGACGGCGTGCCCGGATGCGTCGCGCCCGGATAGCCGGGCTGCTGCCCGCCGGGCGACCCCGGCCACTGCTGTGATCCGTTCGGCGACTGCTGCGATCCATTGGGCCACTGCGGGGTTCCGTTGGGCCACTGCGACGAGCCGCCCGGATCCTGCGAACCCGGCCACGAACCCCACGGCTGCTGACCGTTCGACGACTGACCGCCCGGCCAGCCCGGATCCCGCGGAGTCGGCACACCCGGATACCCGCCCGGCGGAATCGGATACGGCGGAATCGTGGGAGGCTGCGGCATCGTCGGCGGCTGCGGCTGCGCAGGCATCCCGCCACCCGGCATCCCACCGCCCGGCATGCCGGGATCCTGCGGATACCCCGGCCCGCCCGGACCACCCGGCCCGATCGGAGGCGCAGGCGGATACGGCGGCTGCGGCGGATTCGGTGGCGCCGGCGGCTGCGGCGGATTCGCGTCCGGCGGCAGCGACCACGGCGCCGCCTGCTGCGGCGGCTGTGGCGTGTACTGCGGGAACTCCGGATTGAAATCCCGAGGCACCTTCGGCAGATGCGACCGCACATGCTCCCAGTTCAGCCCCGACCGCTCCGAATCCGGCACACCCTTCGCCCCGTCGTCGGAGCCGCCGCCGTCACCCTCGGAACCAGCCTTGCCCCCACCGGCTTCCGCACCCGAACCAGCCTCGGCAGGCGGAACCGTCCCATTCCCGGCAACACCGGGGGCCTTGGGCGGCATCTTCCCACCGTCGATGGAAGGCTGCTGATCCGGATCGCCGGGCGTCTGCATCCCGTCCGGGGAATTACCGGAGCTCTTGGGCGGCAAAACCTCACCGGCATCTGCGCGGTGTTTCGCAGAATCGGGGTCGCCCCCGGCGGCATCGCCCAGACCGACCGGGCCGTTCGACGCTTCGCCCTCGCCCCGGATCACCGGCGGCGTCTTACCGGCTATCGACTGCTCCGGCGTCTGCTCATCCGGATCCGCCACCGGCACAGCCGGATTCGCGGGCTCCCCGACTGCGCCATCGGGCTCCGCTGTGCCGGGCGGCATCTGGGACTCTGTACCCGCGACCGCCTTTCCGGACGAGAGATCCTGGGTGGCCACGGCGTCCGGATCCACCGGAACGTTCGACTGCTCGCCCTCCGGGCGAGCCACCAGCGGCGTCTTGCTGGTTGCCGACTGTTCGTCCGGATCCGCCAACGGCTCGCCAGGATTCGCGGGCTCGCTGTCCACACCATCGGATTCCACTGCGCCCGGCGGGATCTGAGACTCGCCACGCACGACAGGGTTTCCGGTGGAGAGGTCCTGGGTGGCGACCGTGTCCGGGTCGGGTTCGGGCTGGGCTGCGCCGTCGCCGGAGCCGGCGCTCGGGTTCGGGCCGCTCGTCACGGGGCCGCCTGCGGCGGGGCCGGAGCCGTTGGTGTCCGGGCCGGAGGTGTTGTTGCCCGAATTCGGGTCGGGGTTGCCGGGGTTCGGGGTGGTGGGGTCGCCGGGGTGGGGGATGTTGGCGTCGACCCAGTGGGCTAGGGCGTCGGCGCGGTTGGATTCCTCGGCGGCGTGGCGGAGGTCTTCGAAGGCGGTGGCGCTGCCGGGGCCGTTCGCCAGGATGGTCTTGCCCTCGAGGTATTCGATGGTGTCGTCGAGGTTGTCGTGGGTGAGATCGGTTTCGGCTACGGGGAGGCCGGTCGCCGCGCGGAAGTCGATGATGGCCTGGGCGAGGGCGGCGTGCGCCTCGTCGCGGGCCGCGGCGGCCGCCTCGTGGGGTGTGACGGCGGTGCGCAGTTCGGCGGCGTACAGCCGTTTCAGTTCGGTCGACCAGGGACCGGCGGCGGCCTCGGCCCGATCGACCCGCTCGCCGGCGGCGCGCAGCGCGTCTTGGCGGGCTTGAATGTCGGCAGGGCTGTCGGACTTCGGGGGTGTGGCGGCGAGTTGGGCTTCCGCTGCCCGGGCGGCGCGGAGTTCCTGCTGTGCCGCCTTCGACTCGCGGCGGGCGGCGTCCAGGGGGGACTCGGCGGCGCGGGCGTGCGCCTCCGCGGCCGCCTCGTGACCGGCGATGAGTTCCTGGATCTGATGCACCCGCACGGTCGCGTCGTGCAGACGCTGGATGAGCGGGGTCGCCGCGGCCTGCTCCTGCGGGGTGCGCGCATGCTGGGCGGCCTCGTCGAGGGCGTTGCGGAAGTTCTCGGGCGTGAGCTCGGATTCGTTCACCCGCACGCCCGACATGGCCCGCTTGCGGTCCCGCAGGGCCTGATCGAGTTCGCGGCGCAGGGTGTCGGCCGGGGCCTCGCCCGGGCGGGCGCCGGCCAGCAGCGACCGGTCCAGCTCGTGCTCGGCCGCGCGCACGCGTTCCTCGGCCTCGCTGTAATGCTCTGCGGCCGCACGGAGTTCGCCGATCCTGGCCTCGTGGTGAGCGCGCAGCGTTTCGTGTATCGGCAGCATCTCGAGGTGTTCGATGGTGCCCGCCAACCGGGTCGGCGTCAGATCGTCGGCGGTGATCCTCCGGCCCGGAGCGCCATCCAGGTGCGGCTCGTGCTCGTCGGGGTGCGTGATGCGGGACAGCGCGTAATCGCGGACATTGCGTGCCCTGTCGAGAGTGGTTCGCGCACTGTCCAATTCGGCCGCGGCTGCGGCGGGGCGGGCCGGGGCGGGCTCCGGCTGGGTCGCGTTGGTGCGGTCGTTGTACTCCTGCGCGAGGCGCTGCAGCCGCTCGATCTCGGCCGTCCGCTCGCGCACCTCGGCGCGCAGTTCGTCGACCGTCGCCCGGGTCTGGGCGTCGCCCGGGCGCTCGAACTTCTCGATCTTGCCGTCCCGATAGGCCTCGTAGGCCTTGGCCAGGCGCTTCGGATCGTCGCCGAGCTCGAGGCCCTGCAAGGCGGCCCACGCGGAACCGGCCCGGGACGGGTCGTCGGAACTCGGGGCCTCACCGATCAATTCGGCGTGGAAACCGTGCAGCGCCGCAGCCGCGGCGGCATCCCGGATGGGCAGCTCGCCCTCCGCCACGCGCGGATCGGTGTTCGGATCGAAGCGCAGGTTCTGGTGGAACGGATCGATGCCGCTGAGGGTGTGCGCGTATTCGGTCAGCGCGGCCACCAGCTCCGGCCGTTCGAGCGAGCGGTGCATCATGTCGTTGACGGCGCGCAGCAACGCCGCGGGGGCGATGCTCTTGGGATCGGGTTCGAACCGGTCCGCCGTCTTGTTGTACTTGTCCGAGAACAGCTCGTCCGGCGCGATCCCGAGGCGCTCCGCCAGTCGGTCGCGGGCCGCCAGCGCCGCCGGCTCGTCCACGCCGCGCACCGCCGACGCGTAGGCGACCAGATCCTGAACCGCCTGCAGGCGGCGCACATTGCGCAGGCCCGGATCGGTCAGGGCCTCGACCATCTTCTCCGGACTCAACTCGGCCGGGTCCAGGCCCAGCCGGTTCGCCAGCTGTTGCAGCGAGTCGTTCAAGTCGTGGAAGGACTCGATGTCGTCACTGGCGTGCATGAAGTCGGCGATGCCCTCGATCTGCGCGGCACGCAGGGCGTTGTCGAGTTGCAGGGCCTTGATGGTGTCGGTCAGCTTGTCCGGGGTGAGGTCGTCGCGGTAGACCGCCATTTGCTTCGCGAGATCGTCACGCGCGGTGCGCAATTCGGCGAGCGAACGCGGCGGCTCCGGCGGCTCGTGCGGGGCCGCCGTCGCGGGGGTGGGTTCGACGACGCGCCAGCGGTCCGCCGGATTGTCGCGGACCGTGGTGGCCGGGACCGGCTCGCCGTTCAGTTCGGGCTCGTGGAAACGCACCTCGGGGGTGTGCTCGGACACCACGCTCAGGCGACCCTGGACGTCCATCGTGACCGTGCGGAAATCCGCTCGCAGGCGGCCGTCGTTGAGCTGGCGGCCGATCTCCGGGTGTGCGGCGAGATAGTCGGCGAGCGCCCGCTCGTGCAGGCCGTCGGCGCGAATCACCGTCAGGCGCGGCGGATCTCCCGGCAACACGGCGATGCCGTGGTCGAGGGTCGCGCCGCCCTGCTCGGTCGCCCAGGTGCGCGCGGCGTCATTGGCGAGGTCGGTCGCGGTATCGCGGACGTGCGAATCCGCGCCCAGGTAGTCGTGCACCGCGTGCCCGAGATCGGCGACCTGAGCGGCGTGCTCGCGCACCGCCATCCGCAGCTCGGAGATGGTGTGCGGCAGGCGTTCCGGGGTGAGATCGTCGAGGCCGACGCCCAGCAGCTGCGCCCAGTTCGCCCGTTCCTCACGAATCTGGTCGCGCTCCAGGGCGTTCTTGAAGAGGATGCCCTCCTTGCGGGTCTCCAGTTCCTCCGGGGCGAGATCGTCGAAATTGCGGGCGGGCTCGCCGCCGTTGGGGGTGCCGTCCCAGTCCAGGAAGGTCGAGCGCGGGTCGTCCTTGCCCCACACCCGGAGCTTGCGCAGCACCTTGCCGGCCACGCCGTCGACCCGGGTCGGATCGCTGTGCACCAGCTCGCGCAGGTAGCGGCCCAGCGGGTCCTTGTCGAAGAAATTGATGCTGTCGCTGAAGGGGACTCGGGCGTGCTCGGTGTTGTAGCGCTGCGCCACGTCGAGCAGCGCCTCCACCGCGCCCGCGCGGCGCAACATCACATAGGTGGACTCGTCGACCAGGCCGCGCAGCGTCGCGGGGTCCGCGGTGCGCAGGTCGATGCCTTGGCGCGCAGCTTGTTTCAGTACCTCACCCAGTGCCGCGTCGCGGGCGTCGAGACCGTCCGCCAGCAGCTTCGGCAGGGCGTCACGGGCCGCCGCCGGTGCGTGCTGGGCAGGCTGCGCGGCAGCCGGATCCGGTTGTGCGCCTGCGTGTTCGCTGCCAGCGGGCAGCTGCGGCACCGGATCACGCTGGGTGACAGCGGCGGGGTCGGTGACCGGGTCGGGAGCGCGGTGCCGGCCGGCGGTCGACGGCGAGCCCTGGTCGATACCGGCGAACTCCAGATCCGCGGCCGCCCGGGCTCGGGTCGCCGGATCCACCTCGCTGTGCCAAGGCTCGTACTCGCCGCCGTCGCGGGTGCGCATGGGCACCGCCTCGGAGGCGACGTCCGGCACCCGGGCGGTGAGGCGGTTGAGGATCGGCACGTCTTCACGCGCCTTCCAGAAGGTGGCGAACTCCTTGCCCAACCGGGACGGATTGATGCCCAGATGGTGCAGGAAGTCATTGTGCAGCCAGCCGCCGATCTCATTGATGATCTGCTTCTGACCGGTGCCGTCCAGACCCGAACCGGAGGCGTACTTCGGCGACTGGTCCTTGTATCCACCACGCACGAAATCCCACAGGCGGCGCAGGAAGGGCGGGCGCACCGGCTGTTTCGCGGCCGGGAGGCGGTCACCCGGCAGCTCCGGCCGGGCGGCCGGTTCCAGGTGACGCGTGCCGTCGGCGTCGGTGCGGACCGTGACGTGGACGCGCTCGCCATCGACCTCGAGAACCAGACGCTGCGGCGCCGACGGGTCCGGCTCGTGGAAGGTCGCCGCCATCAGATCCGCGACATCGATGGCGCGGCGGACGGTTTCGGCACGCAGGCCCGCCAGGGTCTCCGCGCGGTGCTCGGGGGCGAGCCGGTCGGGATCGACGCCGAGCAGACGCGCCCACTCGTCCCGCACCGTCGCCAGCCGCGCCCGCTCCTGCGGATCGGTCGCCGCGTCGTGGCGGGCGGCCGCGTCGTCGAGAGCCTCGATCGCACCGGCGCGCAGCATGTTCCGGTATTGCAGCTCGCCCGCGACCTCCGGCAGCCGCTCCTTGGTGAGATCGGCGACCGAAAGGCCGAGACGGGCGGCGATGTCCTGATGCATCTCCTCGAGCGTCAGAGCGCGCGGCGGGGTGCCCGTCCGGTGCGTGGGATCGGACCACGGCGCGAGCGGAAGATCACGCGACGCACCGTGAGAAGCGTTCTGGCCCAACGCCTGCCGGGCAGCGGCAGCTTCGTCCGCCTCGGCCTGCCGCAGACGATCGTCGATGCCCAGCGCACGATGCTCCGCCTCGATGGCGGCCAGTTCGCGCGGGTCGACTTCGGAACGCCAATACTCCTCGCCCGCATAACGCTCGTCGAGGGTGAGCGGACGATAGTCCTCCGGGTCGCGCATGGACCCGGGCCCGGCACCGGTTTCCGGATCACCGAAAAAGCCGCGCGCCTTGGCCATTTCGGCCAATTCCTGCAACGAGGCGAGTGCGTCCGCCCGCTTCGACAGCGGATCGACCATGCCCAGGCCGTCGGCCAGGCGAGCCAGATATGCGAGCTCCTCCGGAGTCCGCTGCCGCGCATTGTGCTCCAGCGGAGCATCCGCCAGATAATCCGCGACCGCCTTCAAGGTCGGCGAAACCACCACCGGATCAACCGATTCCGGCCCACTCCCCGCCGACCGCTCCAATTCGACAGTCTGCGCATTCGGATCATGCCCCGGCGCCAACTCAACCGTCTGCGCGTTGGGATCATGCTGCGGCGCCAGCTCGACCGTCTGTGCATTCGGATCATGCTGCGGCGGCAACTCGACCGTCGGATCGCCCGACCCGACAGAGCCCGAACCCTGCGACAACTCGGCCGTGGAGTCACCCGATCCAGCCGGACCAGAACCCTGCGGCAGTTCGGCCGTCGGATCTCCGGCGCCGTTCGGCGGCAGCTCCACCGTCTGCGCGTTGGGATCGTGCTGCGGCGCCAGCTCAGCCGTCGGGTCAGCAGAACCCTTCGGCGGCAACTCGATCGTCCGATCACTCGCACCGACAGGTCCCGAACCTTGCGATAGTTCGGCGGTCGGGTCGCCAGAACCCTTCGGGGGCAACTCGACTGTCGGGTCGCCCGAATCTGCCGGGCCGGAGCCGTTGGGCAGTTCGAGGGTGGGGTCTTCGGCAGCTGTGGGGGCGGAGCCGTTTTCGAGTTCGAGGGTCGGGTCCTCGGAGCCCGAGTTGCCCTCGGGTTCTTCGGCGTCCGGGGTTCGCAGGCCGGGGGTGCCGGGGCCCTTGCCGGAGCCGCCGGAGCCGGACTTGCCGCCGGCGGCGGGGTCGGGTTCGCCGGGGGGACGGACTTCTTGGACTCGGATGGTGCCGTCGGGGTCCAGTTCGATGCGGTGGTAGACGACCTCGCGGCCCTGTGTGGCCAGGTTCGCGCGGTCGGCGGCGCTGATGACGGCGTGCGGATCGTCCAGGTGGGTGACGACGACGGCGCGGCGGGGGTTGTCGGTGAGGCCGACGCCGTCACGCACGACGCGGTCGGTTGTGGCGCCCAGGACATCTCGCGCGGCGAGCTGGTGGACACGCGTGAGTTCGCGTCTGGCGCCGAAGGTTTTGCGGTTGTAGTCGCCGAAGGCGCTGTCGGCCTGCGCGCGGGCGACGGTCAACTCGGCGGAGCGCTGGTACGCGGCCTCACGTTCGGCGAAGTAGGCGACCGCCTGGGAGCCTTCGATGCCCACCCGGTTGACCACTTCGGTCGCCTTGGTGGACTCGACGACGAAGGCGACCGTGAGAGCGTCGTGCACCTCGCGGGCGGAACGACCGGTCGGATCGATGCCGAGCTCGCGGGCGATGGCCTCGAGCCTGGGACGGTCGACCTGTTCGGCCGACCGCATATCGCTGTGCGCGCGCTGGACCGCGCCTGCGATATCGGCAGCGACGGCGGGATCGGCGGGCACGTGAACCACGGCCTCGCCTACCGGCTCCCAGCCGTTCGCATGCGAACCACCCTGTCCGGCAATGGGATCACCACCCAGGTTCGGGTCGCCCGCGCCGGGCTTGCCCTGGTTGGGGTCCGGCGATCCGTCGGGGTCGCCGGGGCCGGCCGGGGGCTTGGACGAGTCGTCGCCACCACCCCGGCCCACACCATCAGGGCTCGGGCCCGCAGCGGGATCGCCCGGGTTCGCGCCGGTTCCGGAGCCGCCCGAGCCGGGCTTGCCACCGGGATCGCCGGGTTGCCCGGCCGACGGGTCCGCACCCGGACCCTCACCTGGGTTCTCATCCGAACCCTTCGGCGGCAGCTCGACGGTCGGATCACCCGCGCCGGCCGGAGCCGAGCCATTCGGCAGTTCGAGGGTGGCGTCCTCGGAGCCTGCGGGGATCGCGCCCTGTGGCAGCTCGAGGGTCGGATCCTCCGGACCCACTGGGCCCGCGCCGTTTTCGAGCACGAGTGTCGGATCCTCGGAGCCCGGCGCGCCGCCGGTACCACCGGGGCGGGCCGGACCTTCGCCGCCCTGTCCGCCACCGTCCGGCCCCTTGGGACCGATCGGGGTTGGGCCGGATTGCGTACCGGGCTTACCGCCGGAACCGCCCGCGTCGCCGCCGGTGATGTTCTGATCGACCCAGTCGGCGAAATCCTCTGCCTTGTGCCAGCTCTCGGCCGCCTCGCGCATCCGGGCGGCGGCATCGCCCATGGCCTCGAGGGCCGCGCGGCCCTCCTCGCCGCGCGGAGTGACGATGGTGCGGCCTTCGATGTCGGCCATGGTCTCGGCGTACTCGGGCCGCTTGAAGTCGGCTTCCGGGTGCTGCCGGCCGGTGTGCTCGGCCAGGTTGCCGATTGCGGCGAGTACCTCGTCGTGGGCGTGCTCGACCGCGCGAGCGGCGGCGGCCTGCGGGGTGTCGGCGGCATTGCGGGCGTCGGCGGAGAGGTGGTCGAGCTGGGCCTGCCAGCGGTCCGCGCGATCCCGGTTGTCGAGGTAGCGCTCGGCGGCCTCGGCGAGCACCAGGCGGCCGCGCTGCTCGGGGGTGAGCTGGTCGCGCGGGGTCCCGGCGAATTCCTGCCGGGTGGCGGCGATCCAGTCGCGGGTGAGGTCGCCTGCGGTGAGCGGCATGCCGAGCATCGCCAATTCCATTGCGGCCTTGGTGATGTCGGCGCTTTCCGCGGCGTACCGAGCTTCCCGCTCGGCCTGCTCGAGCGGTGATTCCCCGGCGCGCACCGACTCGATCGGCTCGGGCCGCACCGCGCCCCGGAAGTCCAGGGCGGTCTGGTATCGGCGCACGGCCTCGCGCAGCGGGTCGAGCCCGGCGTCGACGGTGAGGCCGTGCAGTTCGGCGCCGCGCGCGAGCCGGTCGAACTGGCCCACGATCTGGTCCGCGTGCTGCGGCCAGCTCCCCGGCGCGTCGGCCGCGGCGCCGAGCAGATCGGCTCGGGCACTGTCGACTTCGCGCTGCCACACCTCAGCCGCGGTCTCATCCGTCGCTTCGACGGCCGAGCGCAGCTGCGCTTCACGGTCGTTCACGACCGCGTCGGCCGCGTTGAACTCGGTCGCCGCGCGCGCCAGATCCTGGAGGTGCTGCTCGGAATTCAGCAGGTGCCCACCGTCTTCGGCGGTGCGGGTGGCCAGGTAATCGATGGTGCCCGGCAGCCGTTGCGGGCTCAGATCGCCCTCACGCAGCGGCCGGTCCGTGCCGGTGTCGATCCGGCCCAGGGCGGCGTCGAGCCGGTGACGCGCCTGGTCGCGCGCCTGCCGCGCCTCGGCGACCTCGGCGGCGCGCTCGATCGGACTACGGTGCGACGCAGCCGATTCCGGGGCCGACATGAGCTCGTTGTGCTCGGTGGCCAGCCGCTGCAGCTCGGTGATGTCGGCCTCGCGAGCCCGGACCTCGGCGCGCATCTCGTCGAGCATGCGCTGGAAATCGGCGGGCTCGGGACGCTCGTGCTCCTCGATCTTGCCGTCCCGGTAGACCTCGTACACCTCGCCGAACCGAGCATCGCGGACGCCGTCGACCAGCCGGACGAACTCGTCCTCGGTCAGCGGGATGTGCGCGGGATCCATGCCCGTCAGGTATTCCCCGTAGGACGCGTGCAGCGCCCTCGTCTCGTCCTGCTCGAGCTTGCCCTCCTGGAACCGCTCGAAGGTGACTTCCTCCGGCAGCGACCGCAGCGCCCGGCCCAGCTGTTCCGGGGACATCCGGTCGTGCAGGTCCGGCAGCTGTTCGGTATACGACCCGACCATGCGGTCGACATCGTGGACGTCGGTGCCGAGCAGATGCGACCAGACGTCACTGGCCTGCGAAGCATTGCCGGAAAGCGGTCGCTCGCCGACGTTTTCGCTCAGCAGACCGTGCAACAGGTCGGTCGCCGAGTCCGCGTGGATCGGCACGACGCCGTCGGCGGCGCGCGGGTCGGTGCGCGGGTCGAAGCGCAGCTCCGGATGGTACGGATCGACAGCGCCCAGCGCGTGCGCGTACTCGGCCAGCGCGGCCGCCACGTGCGGGCGCTCGCCCTCGCGGCCCAGCGCGTCGTTGACGGCCCGCACCACCGCGGGCTTGCTGGTGGTGCCGGCACTCGGCCCGTAGCCGGTGATCGCCCGCTTGTCGTCGCTCTTCTGGTATTTCGAACCGTGCAGGTCTTCCGGATCGACTCCGAGCCGCCGCGCCAGCCGGTCCCGGGCCGTGACGACCTCCGCCGACGCGCCCTTGCCCAGCTGTTTCGCGTAGTCCAGCAGATCGCCGATGGCCTGTCTGCGGGCCGCGCGCCCCAGCTTCGGATCGGTGATCGCCTCGGCCACCCGCTGCGGCGACATGTGCTCGGGTTCGATGCCGAGCACATGCCCGAGATCGCCGAGTTTGTCGCTGAGCTCGTGGAAGTTCTCGATGGCATCGCTGCTGCGGATGTAGTCGACCATGCCCTCGATCTGGGCGGCCCGCAGCATATCGTCCTGACGCAACTTCGCGATGGACTCATCGAGATGCTCACCGAGATCCAGACCGCTCGCACCCTCCAAACGAGCGGCGACCGCATTGCGTTCGGCCAGCACCACAGCGGGATCGCGTGGGGCACTCGGTGTTTCGCCAGCGGCGGTCTCCGGCTCCGGTGTGCCTGTCCGGTCCTCGGGCTGGACGGCCGCCCACGGACCTTCTTCGCCACGCAGCATGAGCACCGGCGCACGATCGCCGCCGGGCTCCAGATTCGCGAAGCGCACCTGCGGGGTGGCCTCCTCGACGACGTGCAGCACACCGTCGTCGTTCATGCCGACGGTGCGGTAATCCAGTCGCAGCTCACCGCGATTGAGCAGGTCGGCCAATCGCGGATGCGAGGCAAGGGCCTCGGCGAGCCGAGCGTGGTGGTCCGCGTCGCCGCTGATCACGACCAGGCGGTTCGGGTCACCGACATGCTCGCCCGGGCGTACGCCGATCCCGGACTCGAGCATGGCGCCGCCATTGGCGTCCATCCAGTCGTGCGCGGTGCCGTCGACCAGCTCCCGGCCCCGCTGCTTGGAGGCTTCGTCCAGTTCGATGAAATGGTCGACCGCGGCGTGCAATTCGTTCACGCGGTCGCGGGCGTCCCGCAGCGCCATCCGCTGCGCGGCCATGGTGCGGTCGAGCCCGTCCCGGCCGGGGCCGAGCTCGTCCAGGCCGATATCCAGCAACTGCGCCCAGTTCGACCGTTCCTCGGCGATCTGATCACGTGTCAGGGCATCCCGGAACAGGCCGCCCCGCTCGCTCTGCCGGAAGCCCTCGTCCGCATCGTCGAAGTGCCTGGCCCACTCGCCGTTGTTATTGGTGCCCAGCGAGTCCAGGAAGGTCTTGCGGGGCGGCTTCGGCTGGTACCGCTGCGACGGATCATCCGGGGCGGCACCGTCCTTCGCCCGCAACCGGTCGGCCTGCGCCTGCCGCCGCTTCAGCTCGTCGACCTCGTGGACCTCGCGCACGTAGCGGCCCAGCGGATTCTTGTCATTGATCGCGACCGGGCGGCTGGGAACCGCCTCCTCCCAGCGATTGAACTCGCGCGCCACGTGATCGAGGGCTTCGAGTGCACCCGCCCGGCGCACCACCTTGTACGTCTCGTCGGTGACCACACGACGCAGCGCGTCCGCACCGGCGTCGGAGAGGTCGTACCCGTGTTCGGCGGCCACGCGGGCCAGCTCGCTCAGCGCGGCGTCGCGCGCCTCGATCGCGTGCGCCACCGGTTCGGGCAGGTTCGATGCCCAGTGATGCTCCGCCGGCGGCGGCAGCTCGGGAGTATGCGAACCGGCCGGAAGCTCGAGGGTCGAATCCTGTTCCCGCGCACGGATGTAGTCCGCCTCGGTGGGCAGGCCGCGCAGGCGCAGGCTGTGCTCGATGTCGGCGCGCAGCTTGGGATCGGCCTCGGAGAACCAGGGTTCGTACTCGCCGCCCCGGCGGCCGCGTATGGGCACGACTTCGGCGGACACATCCGCGACCCGGCTGGTCCAATGCTTCAGGAACGGCATCCGTTCCCGCATCTTCCAGATGGTGGCGCTCTCCTTGATCAAGCGCGCGACCGGCATCTCGCTCAGGAATTCGATGGTGTGCGGCTTCTGGCCGGGAGCGAGGTGTTCGTGCGGATTCACCTCGATCTCGACCGGGTAGTCGTGACCGAAGATGTGGGCGACGGCGCGGAAGACCTTGGCCTGCCCCTCACCGTCACCGTGCTCGTAGCCCGACATGTACTTCGGGTACTGGCCGTTGTAGCCCTTGAACGAGCGCCAGGCCCGGCGCAGCAATCCGATCTTCTGTTCCGGGGCACCGAGTTTCGGCTCGAAGGCCGCCTCGGGGCGATCGACGATGCGCAGCCCTTGCGTGCCGTCCGGGCGCGCGACGACCTCGGCGTGCAGGCGCTGACCGTCGGCCTCGATCACCAGCCGGGGATCGGCCCCGGGTTCGGGCTGATGGAAGGCAGCGGCCACCAGGTCGGCGACATCGCTTGCCCGGCGCAGGGTTTCGTCGCGCAGGCCGGCCAGCACGCCCTGCGGATCGCGGGCCAGCTGTTCGGGATCGACCTCGAGCAATCGCGCCCACTCGTCGCGGATCCCGCCGAAGACCCGGCGGCCCTCGGCGTTCGTCGCGCGGTCGTGCAGGTTCACCGCATCGCTGAGCGCCTCGATGGCACCGGCACGCAACAGGTTCCGATACTGGAGTTCGCCCGCCACCTCGGACAGATGTTCGGGGATGACGTCCTCGGCGCGCAGACCCAACCGGCCCGCCAGCACCTCGGCCAGTTCCGGCAGCGAGTACACGCGCGGTTCGCCGTGGGAGGGGCCGTGATTCGCTTCGGCCCACGGCTCCAGCGGCAGTTCCCGCGGCGTCTCCCCCGCGGGCCGCTCCACCGGGTGCGGGCGGAAACGCTCGTCGTCCGACAGCCGGCCGAACTCCTCCGGGCGCATAGCGCTCGGTGCCCGGTCGGTCCGCGGGTCACCGAAAGCGCCACGGGAGCGGGCATTCTCGGCCACGTCACGCATGGCGGCCAGCGGATCGCGCTGCTGGCCGAGGTGCCCCTCCATGCCGAGCGCGTCCATCAACTGCGCCGCGTACGCCTCTTCGGCCGGCGAGTGCTCGCGCAGGCTGGGCGGAGCCTCGGAGCGGCCCAGGTAATCGGCCACCGCGTGCAGGGCCGGGGAGGCGTCCATGGGATCCGGGTGTCGCACCGAAGTCGTTGTGGGCGTACCCGATTCCGCTGGCACGACCACGGCGGAGGCAGTCTCGCCGCCGGAACCCGCGGGCGCCGACGGGTCGCCGCCCGATTTGCCGTGCCCGGGGTCCTGCGAGCCGTCGGGATCACCCGAACCGGCCGGGGGCTTGGACGAGCCGCCGTCGCCGCCCTTGCCCGCGCCGCCCCTACCCGGCCCGGCCTCGCCGCCCTTGCCGGGATCGGCCGGTCCGGACCCGGCTCCGGAACCGCCGGACCCGGGTTTACCGCCGGAGCCGCCGGGCTTGGGCGAGTTCGGATCGGTGCCCTCGCCCTGGCCGGGGTCCGAGCCGGGATTGGTGCTCCGAGGCTTGCCGGAGTCGGCGCTCCGGGGCGTGCCCGGGTCGCGGGCGTCGCCGTGCTGGTCGATCCAGTTGGCGAAATCCTCTGCCTTGTGCCAGTTCTCGGCCGCCTCGCGCGCCCGGGCGGTGGCATCGTGCAGGCCCTCCAGGACGGCACGGCCCTCCGGACCCCGCGGGGTCACGATGGTGCGGCCCTCGATGTCGGCCATGGTCTCGGCGTATGCCGGGCGCTTGAAATCGGCTTCGGGGTGGCGCCGGCCGATGTGCTCGGCCAGATTGTCGATCGCGGCGAGCATCTCGTCGTGGGCGTGCTCGACCGCGCGAGCCGCGGCGGCCCGGGGCGTGTCGGCCGCATTGCGCGCGTCGATGGCGAGCTCGTCGACCTGCGCCTGCCAGCGGGACGCGCGGTCCTGCGCGTCGAGATGCCGCTCGGCGGCGTCGGCGAGATCGAGCAGGCCACGCTGCTGCGCGGTGAGCTCCTCGCGCGGCGTGCCGCCGAATTCCTCCCGGGTGGCGGCGATCCAGTCACGGGTCAGGTCGGCCTCGGCGACCGGAAGTCCGCTGCGCGCATTGTCCGCCGACATCTTCGCGATATCGGAATCCTCCCGGGCGTAGCGCAATTCGCGCTCGGCCCGCGCTTGCGGCGACTCCGCCGCGCGGATCGCCTCGATCGGCTCGGGGCGCACCGCGCCCAGGGCGTCGACGGCGGTCCGGTACCGCTCGACGGCCTCGCGCAGCGGGGCCAGCTGTTCGGGCGGCAGGTCCAGACCGCTCTCGGGCAGCCCGCGCGCGATCCGATCGAGTTGCGCGGCAATCTGTTCGGGATGTTCGGGCCAGTTCGCGGGGGTGGCGGCGGCCGCGTCGACCACCGCGGCGCCCGCGTGCTCGACCTCGCGATTCCAGACATCGGCCGGTGTCTCGTCCCGGCCCGCCGCGGCCTGCACCGCGGCATCCAGGCCGGCTTCCCGCTGCTGCACCCGGGCATCGGCGTCGTTGTATTCGGTTGCCGCGCGGCGCAAGTCCTCGAGGTACTCCGCGGCATTCAGCGGGCGGCCGTCCTCGCCGACGCGGCCGGCCAGGTAGTCGAGGGTGCCGGGCAGCCGCTGCGGGCTCAGATCGCTCGGTCGCACCGGGCGGTCCGAGCCGGTGTCCAGCCGTTGCACAGCGGCCTCACGCTGCCCGGCCGCCAGCTCGCGGGCCTGCCGGGCCTCGGCCAGGCCGGCGGCCGCCTCCATCGGACTCCGGTGTGGTGCTGGCGCTTCCGGCGCCGAGGTGAGCGCGTTGTGCTCGGCGGCCAGTCGTTGCAGCTCGGCGATATCGGCCTCGCGGGCACGCACTTCCGCGCGCATCCCTTCGACCATAGCCTCGAACTCGTGCGGTTTGGGCCGCTCGTGCTCCTCGATCTTGCCGTCCCGGTAGACCTCGTACACCTCGCCGAACCGGACGTCCCGGACGCCGTCGACCAGCCGGACGAACTCGTCCTGCGACAGCGGGCGGTGCGCGGGATCCATTCCCGTCAGGTATTCCCCGTAGGACGCGTGCAGCGCCCGCATGTCGTCCGCGCCGACCTGGCGATTCCGGAACCGCTCGAGGGTGACCTCGTCCGGCATCGACCGCAGCGCCCGCCCCAGCTGCTCCGGGGACATCCGGTCGTGCAGCTCCGGCAGCTCCTTGGTGTACGCCTTGACCATGCGGTCGACGTCGTGCACATCGGTGCCGAGCAGACGCAACCAGACCGCGTGGGCCTGCGCGGCCCGGGCCTCGTCGGCCCGCTGGTCATCGGCGGAAAGCGGGCGCTCGCCGACGTTTTCGCTCAACAGACCGTGCAACAGGTCGGTCGCCGAGCCCGCGTGGATCGGCACGACGCCGTCGGCGGCGCGCGGATCGGTGCGCGGATCGAAGCGCAGCTCCGGGTGGTAGGGGTCGATAGCGGCGAGTGCGTGCGCGTACTCGGCGAGCGCGGCGACCACCTGCGGGCGCTCGCCCTCGCGGCCCAGCGCGTGTCTGACGGCCCGCATCATCGCGGGTTTGCTCGTGCTCTTGGGATCCGGGCCGTAGCCGGTGATCTCCGGCTTGGTTTTGCTCTTCTCGTATTTGGGCGCGTGCAGGCGCTCGGGCTCGACGCCGAGCCGACGCGCGAGCCGGTCGCGGGCCGCGAGGGCGGCATCCGCCGCCTTCGAGTCGATCTTGCCGATCTGTTTCGCGTAGTCCAGCAGATCGCCGATGGCCTGCGCGCGCCGTCCCCGCTTGGTGTCCGGATCGGCGATCGCCTCGGCCACCCGCTGCGGCGACATGTGCTCCGGCTCGATGCCCAGCACATGCCCCAGGTCGCCGAGCTTGTTGTTGAGCTCGTGGAAATTCTCGATCGCATCACTGCTGCGGATGTAATCGACCATGCCCTCGATCTGGGCGGCCCGCAGCATATTGTCCTGACGCAACTTCGCGATGGACTCATCGAGATGCTCACCGAGATCCAGACCGCTCGCACCCTCCAAACGAGCCACGACCGCATCACGCTCGGCCAGCACCACAGCGGGATCACGTGGGGCACCGGATGTTTCGCCCTCGGCCGGGGTTTCGGGCTCCGGTGTGGCGTGCCCGTCCTCGGGCCGCACGATCTCCCAGGAATCATGGTCGCCGCGCACCATCAGCACCGGTGCGCGATCGCCGCCGGGCTCCAGATTCGCGAAGCGCACCTGCGGGGTGACCTCGTCGACGACGTGCAACGCGAGATCGTCGTTCAGGGCGACGGTGCGGTAATCCAGGTGCAGCTCACCGCGATTGAGCATGCCGCCCAATTCCGGGCGGGCGGCCAGCGCCTCGGCCAGCAGGGCGTGATGGTTCTCGTCGCCACTGATCACGACCAGGCGGTTCGGGTCGCCGACATGCTCACCCGGCCGGACGCCGACCCCGGGCTCCAGCATCGCGCCGCCGTGCTCGTCCATCCAGGCGTGCGCCTTGCGGTCGATCAGCTGCTGGGTCTGATGGTCGGACTCGCCGTCCAGCTCGATGAAATGATCTATCGCGCCGGACAATTCGATCAGATGATCGCGTGCGTCCCGCACCGCCAGCCGCTGCTCGGCGATGGTGTGGGCGAGTCCGTCCTTGCCGGGCCCGAGTTCGTCCAGGCCGATACCGAGCAACTGCGCCCAGTTCGAGCGCTCCTCGGCGAGCTGATGACGATTCAGGGCGTCCCGGAACAGGCTGCCCCGCTCGCTCTGCCGGAACCCCTCGTCCGCGTCCTCGAAATGGTTGGCCCACTCACCGTTGTTATTGGTGCCCACCGTGTCCAGGAAGGTGGCCCGGGGCTTCTTGGGATCGAACCGCGGCGACGGATCATCCGGCGCGGCACCCAATTTCCTGCGCAGGTCGTCGGCCTGCAGCTGCCGCCGATTCAGCTCCTCGACCGCATGGACCTCACGGACGTAGCGGCCCAGCGGGTTCTTGTCATTGATCGAGACCGGGCGGCCGGGGACCCTGGCTTCTTCCTCGTTGAACTTCTCCGCGACATGGTTCAGCGCCTCGATCGCGCCGGCCCGGCGGATCAGCCGGTACGCCTCCTCGGTGACCGCCTGGCGCAGGGCCTCCGGGCTGTCGCCGGACAGCGGGATCTTGTGTTCGGCGGCCAGGCGCACCAGATCGTTGAGTGCGGCGTCGCGGGCCTCCGCGGCATGCGCCACCGGTTCGGGCAGATTCGAGGCCCAGTGCCGTTCCGGCGCGCCCGGCAGTTCCGGGGCGTGCGTGCCCGGCGGCAGTTCCGCCCCGCTCTGCTCGAGTTCGCGCAGGTAGTCCGTCTCGGTGGGCAGCCCGGCCATGCGCAGGCTCTGCTCGACCTCAGCGCGCAGCTTGGGATCGGCCTCGGCGAACTCGGGGATGTACTCGCCCTCGCGGGTCCGCATCGGTATGACGTCAGCGGAGACATGGGCGACGCGAGTGGTCCAGAACTTCACCGGCATCCGCTCGCGCGCTTTCAGGACGGTGGCGACCTCCTTCCAGATTCGCGCGAACGGCATCTCGGCGTCCACCTCGGGGAATTCGTGACCCTCGATAATGGACAGCACGACGTTCTCGTGCTCGTGGCCCTCCTCGAGAATGGGGAGATCATGGCCGGCCATGTGGGCGAGACCCCGATAAGCCTCGGCCGTGCCCACCGCGTCGCCGCCGTCGTGGTAGCCCGACATGTACTTCGGGTACTGGCCCCGGAAGCCCTTGAACGAGCGCCAGGCCCGGCGCAGCAGTCCAATCTTGCGCTCCGGGACGGGTTTCCGCTCGATATGCGGCGCCGGACGGTCGGCGGGCTCGATCCGGTGCACACCGTCCGGGCCGACGGTGACATCGACATAGGCGCGGTGGCCGTCGGCCTCGAGCACCATGCGCTCGCCCGCCGCCGGGTCCGGTTCATGGAAGGTCGCGGCCATCAGGTCGGCGACATCGCTTGCCCGGCGCAGGTTTTCGTCACGCATCCGGTTCAGGGTGGCCTGCGGATCACGGGCCAGGTGTTCGGGGTCGACGCCGAGCAGGCGCGCCCATTCGTCGCGGACCTTCGCGTACGCGCCGCGCAGCTCGGGGGTGGGCGAGGCGGCGTGACGGTCCATGGCCTCGCTGAGCGCCTCGACCGCACCGGCGCGCAACAGGTTTCGGTACTGGAGGTCACCGGCCAGCTCGGACATGCGTTCCGGGGTGATGTCCTCGGGCCGCAGGCCCAGGCGATCGGCCAGCTCCTGCCGCAGGTCCGGCAGGGACAGCAGGCGCGGTTCGCCTTCGGCGGGACCGTGATCCACCTCTGACCACGGTTCCAGCGGCAGCTCGCGGGGTTCTTCGCCCGCGACGTGCTCCACCGCGTCCGGGACGAAACGCTCCTTCGCCGACAAGGGGCGGAAGTCCTCGGGGCGCAGCGCACGCGGCGGCCGATTGCCTTCCGGGTCACCGAAACCGCCACGGGCCCTGGCATTCTCGGCCACATCCCGCATGGCCGCCAGCGGATTCCGCTGCTGGCCGAGGGATTCCCGCATGCCGAGCGCGTCCATCAGATCCTTGGCGTACGCCTGCTCGGCGGGCGTCCGCTCCCGGATCCCGGCCGCGGCCTCGGACCGGCCCAGATAGTCGGCGGCCGCGCGCAGCGCCGGGGAAGCCTCCGCCGGATCGGTGGGACGCACCGACGCGGCGACCAGCGCCGGATCCGTTGCGGGCAGCGGAATTTCCTGCGTGGGGGCCTCGCCGGAATGCGCCTCGCCGCCGGATTCGGCGACCAACTGGGTGTCCGGAAGGGTCGAGCCCGGCCCGGTCGCGGGGTCACCGGCGCCCGGCTCACCCGGCCGGCCACCGGCCTGCTCCCACTTCAGATCCGCCTCGGCCTTCGCGGCCTGGACCCGGGCGTCGGCCTCGGCGATGTGCTGGTCGAGCACGGCCCGATCCGCGCCCTCCGGCATCCGGTCGACCACTTCGCGCAGGAAGCGCGCGTTCTTCGCCGCCATTTCGGCATTCCAGTCGGCCTGGACGGCCTCCTCCCGCCGCAGCCAGGGACTGCGACCGTCGCCACCCGCGCCCGGGTCGCCCGACCGAGGGCCTTCCGGCCCGCCCGGAGTGTGCGCCATCAGCGCGGGCTTCGGCGTGGCCGAGTCCGGTTCCGGCGAAACCTCCCGGGAGCCGACGGAATCGCGCGCCGCCGAGGGGTCGCGGGCCGGCTCGGGCGCATGGCCCGCGCGGGTTTCGGCGGCGGACGGGCGGCGGTCGGTCGTCGGGTGCGTGGCGGCGCGCTCGGCCATGGTGTCGAGCAGGACCTGGTGGATCATCTTGGCCGCGTCGCTGGCCTTGTCGCCATTGAGCTCGACATCCATGCACGCCTCGGCCAGGGCTTCGACGCGGTCGATGGCGTGGGTGGCGCCCGTCTCCTTGAAGGAGTAGCGCGGGAGCTGATCGAAGAGCCAACGCCGGAAGCCCAGGACATTGCCGTGCTCGGCGACGTAGTGCTCGGCCAGCACGTCCAACATGGTCCGGCTGGCCCGGAACTGGGTGGTGAAGTCCATGGCGTGCATGAACTCGTGCACCACGACGGCGTAGACCGGGCGGTCACCGAAACCGGCCGGGTGGTAGCGCGACGCCTCGTTCGCAGCCGCGGCGTCGGCGAAGTGGTTCATATCGCGGACCAGGTCCGCGTTGAGAACTATTCTCTCGCAACGCATCCCGTTGCGCGTGGACTGCGGATCGGCCATCGCGTAGGCACCCTTGGGCACCTCGCCGATCTCGATCTTCATCAGGTTGGTCAGCGGATACTTCTCGAACATGTCGTCGATGGCTCGCGCGTACTCGCGCAGCGCCTCCGGATGGATGTCCGGAGTGAAACCGACAACGTCTATGCCCCAACGATCTTCGAGCGCCTTGGCGATGTGCTCGGCATCCAGGCCCGACCACTTGTCGACGCGATTCGGCGACCAGGCCGGATGCTCCTCGTGCTCGACCGGAGCGGTGGCCGGCTCATCGGCGCCGGCATGGTCGTGCCGGCTCTCGGCGGGCGGCGCCGACTCACCCTGGGAATCCACCGGTTTGCCGTGTTCCGCGTCGGCCGCGTCGCCGCCTCGATGCGGGTCGGCAGCGGCGGGAGTCCGGTCGGCGATGGGCCGATCCGACCGCGCCGGCTCCACCGGGTGCTCGCCGGGTCGTTCGATGGTCCTGGTGCTGACGGTGCCGTCCTCGGCCAGCTCCACCCGGCGGTACTCGATCGGGACGCGCTGGTACTCGAACGCCTGCCGCAACGACGCGCCCAGCACATGATCGGGGTCCGCCGACGGCGGTACCACGACCACCACCTTGGGCGGCTCACCGGACAGGCCGACACCGGGCTTCAGCGTCATGTCGGTGGAAGACCGGAGCACATCCTCGGCCGCGAGCCGCACCGCCTCCGCACGGGCCGTGCCCGCCTCGTCGAGTTTCCGGTTGTAGTTCGAAAGTTCCTGCGCCAGTGCCCGATGCGTCTCAAGGTTCCGCGCGAAATCGCCGGGGTCTGCGGCATGAGCCCGGACCAGGGCGCGATCCAGGGCATCGGAGGACAGGCCGGTGGGGTCGACGCCGAGTTCGCGGGCCAGCCGCTCCACCTCGGGGCGGTAGATGTCCTCCGCCTGATGCAGGGCGAGCTGAGCCCGATTGTTGTGCTCGTCTATGCGGGCCGCGATCTGCGGATCGACGGGAACGTGCGGCTCGGCCCGGCCGGTCGGCTCCCAAGCACCGGAGGTGCCCGGAATATCATGTGCGGCAGCGGGATCCACACCTTGACGGAAGCCGTTGGCGGGCGGCTCCGCGACCACCTCCGGCTTGCCGTCGACGACGGGAGTGGCGCCCTCGTGGGTCGCTGTCGTCGGGTGATCCGCGTTCGAGACGGGCTCGACGCGATCCGGGCCGGTCGGCCGGGCAATCGTCTCGGAGGGCATGTGGTAGTCGGCCGAATTGCGACCGTGCTCCTCCAGGCTGTCCATCAGATGCCAGTACAGGACCTTGGCGGGCTCGGACGCGCGCTCGCCGTTGTACTCGACCTCCATGAACGCTTCGGCGAGCGCCTCCTGGCGCTTGAACTCGAACTTGCGGCCGAGCCCGAACGGCCCCGACCGCTCGGTGCCCGAACGGCTGTAGTCGCTGAGCTGATTCAGCCAATCCTGGAAGGCCGCACGGAATTCCTTGCGGTTCAAATCGGCCCGGGTCGCCTCGAAGTAGTCGCGCAAGGCGCGCAAGGCGGTCTTGGAAGCCCGGTTCTTCACCCATTCCGACGGCTTTCCGGACTCGAAGTCCAGCGTATGGCCGAACTCGTGCAGGATCACCGAATGCACGGGCCGCTTACCGGAACCCGGCGGGTGGTAACCCGAATCCTCGGAACTGGCCACCGAGGATTTGAATCGCGCGTAATCGCCCGCGTAATGCGAACTCAATACGATCGCATCGGCTTTCCAGACCTCGGGATCGGACTGGTAGAACTTCGGGACGTCGCCGGTCGGCCGGCCGGACTTGGGTTCGCAATGGGCATAGACCTCTTCGCCCAGATCCTTGATCGAAACGCGCTTCAGATTCCTGGAGATCGGATAGCGGCGCATCATGTCGTCGACCGCACGCGCGAACTCACGCGCGACGTTCTGGTCGACCTTCACGTCATCGAAGCCGGTGACCTCGAGACCCCAACGCCCGGCGAGTTCTTCGGCGACCTCCGAGGGCGACATCGCAGACCACTCGTCGCGTGGCAGGTCGAGGGTGTCCCAGTGCTCGACCGGCGCGGCCCACTTCTCGGACCAGTCGACCGTGTGCTGCTCGCGTGCCCATTCCGCGGGCGGGATCGGCTTGCCGTCATCGGGCCCGGTCGGCCGCCGCTCGCCGGCGTGCGGGGCCTCACCGTCGGAGGTCGCCTGATGCTCGGACCGGTCACCGGCGGGGTGCTCCGAATTCTCGCTTGCCCGGGAATACCTGGGCTGCTCCGAGTCCGGGAGATGCTCGCCGACCGGGCGCGCCTCCCGCGGCTGTGCTTCGCCGGGGGCGTGCTCATCGGGGCGTGCGGGCTCGCGACGAGCGTCGCCACCGCGCTGTTCGGGCGCGGCCGGGCGCTGCTCCGCCGGGCGGTCCGCGGCAGGACGCTCCGCCGCCGGACGCTCCTCCGCCGGGCGTTCCTCCGCCGGGCGCTCGGTAGTCGGACGCTCCTCCGCCGGACGCTCGACGGCCGGACGCTCTTCTACTGGGCGATCCGCGGCCGCCCGTTCGGTGCCGGTCGGCTCACTCGGGAGTGACTCGGGGCGGCGATCAATCTCGGACGGGATCTCATGCTCCGCAGCAGGATTCGCGGACACAGGCTCGGACTCGAGCTCGCCGGTGTGCTCCGGCTCGGGGCTGCGCTCGGCGGCGGGCGCGGGTTCCGAACGTGCCGACTCGTCTGCCGGATCATGAGTCGCCTGCGGATCCCGAGTCTCCGCCGGATCGTGAGCCTCCGCCGGATCGCGGAGCTCCCGCTGATCACCGGCTGCCGCCGGATCGCGGGACGCCTGCGGGTCTCGGGTCGCGGCCGGGTCTCGCGTCTCCTCGTGGGGATCGCGAACCGGGGTCGGCTCGTTGGCGCTCGAACGATCTCGGGCACCGCCGGATCCGCTGTCGGTGGCACGGTCGAAGGGGATTTCCGGGGGTTCGATGCGGGAGCGCGGGCCGCCGCCTTCGGACGGATGCGCGGCGGCGTCTTCGGCCAGGGCGTCGACGAGGACCTTATGGATGACTTTGGCTGCGGGACTGGCGTTCTCGCCGTTCAGCTCGACGTCGGTGAAGGCCTCGGCCAAGGCCTCCGGGATCTCCATGCGGGAGGTTTTCCCCTGGAAGCTGTAGCGCGAGAGATCCTGCTGCAACCAGCGCCGGAAGCCGGCCATATTGCCGTTCTCGGCAACGTAGTGCCGGGTCAGCGCATCGACCATGCGCAGGCGGGCCTGGCCCTGGCCGGTCCAGTCCATGGCGTGCGCGAACTCGTGCACGATGGTCGCGTAGACCGGGCGGTCCGCCGCCCCCGGCACACTGTGGCCCAGGCTCTGGTCCTCGCGTGCCAGTCGCACCATTTCGGCGGGATCACGCGCGAGATCCGAGTTGAGGCCGAGCCTTTCGGCGTACCAGCCGTTCTTGGGGCTCTGCTCCGGCGTCGAGCGCGCGTAGACGCCATACGGCAGGTCCCTGATCCCGATCGAACGCAGATTGGTCGCCGGGTACCGCTCCATCATGGTGTCGACGGCCCGCGCGAACTCGCGCAGCACCTCGGGGTGGACACTGGCATCGAAGCCGACAACTTCTATGTCCCAACGCTGTTCGAGCTTCTCGGCGATCTGATCGGCCCTCAGGCCGGACCATTCGTCGTCGGTCTGCAAGGTCCAGTCGGGGCGGGCCTCGGCCGAATCCGTTGCCTCGTGCGCCGGGTGCTGCTCATCGGCGGCGGGTTGCTCGTGCCGATCGCCGCCGTGCGGTCCGGGCTCGCTACCGGCACGCGAATCGGCGTCGTGCCGGAGCGCCGGTTCCCCGGGGTGATCGGACGCCCGCTTTGAATCGAGTTCCGACTCGATCGCCTTCGGGTCGATCGACTGCGGCCGTTCCTCGCCGGATTCCCTTGCGGGCGCTTTCAATTCCCCGGCATGCGACTCGGGGAACGCCACTTCACCGAGCTTCTCATCCTGAACACGAAGGTCCGACCGCTCCTCCGGAGCAACCCACCGACGCTCCTCGATCGGAATACCCTCGGACTCACCCTCCCGCTCCGAACCGGCCGACTTCCCCCGCTCCGACGCGGACGTATCCAATTCCCCCGCATGCGATTCCGGAAAAGCTACTTC